>JANWKW010000124.1 GCA_025451135.1 Vulcanimicrobiia bacterium
AGTCGCGCTTGTCCGCCGGCAGCCCGAGCGCCAGGTTCGCCTCGACCGTATCCGCCCCGCGGTCCTGCAGTTCGTAGGCGCGCAGCTTGTTGGCAAGCCCGATCCCGCGGCCTTCCTGGCGCAGGTACAGCAACACGCCGCGGCCTTCTTTGGCGATGGTCTTCATGGCGCCGTCGCGCTGGGCGGCGCAGTCGCAGCGGATCGAATGCAGCGCGTCGCCGGTCAGGCACTCGGAGTGCACCCGCACCAGCACGTCCTTGCCGTCGGAGATGTCGCCCATCACTAGCGCCACGTGGGTGTTGCCGTCGATGGTCGTCTCGTAGGCGATGCCGGTCCAGTCGCCCATCGTGGTCGGCAGATCGAACTGCGCCACCCGTTTGACCAGCTTCTCGTTCTGCATGCGGTACGCGATCAGGTCCTTGACCGTGATGAGGCGCAGGTTGTGCTTGTCGCAGAACGCGCGCAGGCCGTCCAAGCGCTCCATGGTGCCGTCCTCGGCCATGATCTCGCAGATCACACCTGCCGGGTACAGCCCGGCCAGTCGCGCCAGGTCGACGGCGGCTTCGGTCTGGCCGGCGCGCACCAGCACGCCGCCGTCGCGCGCGCGCAGCGGAAACGTGTGGCCGGGGCGCAAGAAATCGGCGGCGGTCGCGTTCGGATCGATCAGCAGTCTGGTCGTGGCCGCGCGGTCCTGGGCCGAGATGCCGGTGGTCGTGATGCCGCGCGCTTCGACCGAGACGGTGAAGCCGGTCTCGTGCACGGCCGTGTTGTCGGGCACCATCTGGCGCAGATGCAGCTCTTCCAGCCGGCGCTCCGTCATCGGCACGCAGATCAGCCCGCCCGCTTCGCGGCGCATGAAATTGATCGCCTCGGGCGTCACCATCGAGGCCGCCATGATCAGGTCGCCTTCGTTCTCGCGGTCCTCGTCGTCGAGCACGACCACCATCTTGCCGGATCGGATGTCGACGATCGCATCTTCGATCGTGTCGAAGGGCGAGGCCGGGACGTCGGGCTGGGCCAAGTCCGGGAAGACGTTCTGCAGGCTCTTGAGGCTCTTGTAGGACGGTTCGCGCCGCCCGGCCCGCAGCAGGGAGATGGCCGATTCGGTCAAGCCGGTCCGCGCCGCCAGTTCCGCGGCCGAGATCCCCGCCCGCTCCATCGACCCGTTGAGGGTCTCACTAAATGCCGTCACCCAGCCACCGTACGCCCGGCCTTGACAACTGTCAAGCCGGAAAGGTCTAGCGTTCGACCGTCCGATTACGTCCCGGACGCGCTAGCGGGCGGATGCGATCTGGTGCAGTTCCCGGTCGATCTCGTCCCCGCGCAGTACCTCGAACTCCAGGTCGTACGCTCGTCGCTCGCCCGGCTCAAGGAACGGCAGCGTCCCGCGCTCGCCGGCCGCCGCGCGTCCCTCGATCGTCGGACAATTCGCCGGCTCGAACGCCATCACGTACGTCTTCACGCCGAGCATCCGCCACGTGAACAGGGCCGGCAGCTGGGCCGGATCGTAACGCAGCGCCAGCGCCATGCCGCGTCCCTCGTCCAACGCCCGGTTCACCATCATCGCCCGCGCGCGCCCGTCCGGACCAGGAGCCGGTTCGTGCACGAACACCTGCTCCGCGAATGCCGCATCCGGCTCGCCGCCCAGGTCCCATTCGGCCATCCCGCGCGCCGCCCGATCGTCCCGGGGCCGCATGGCACGGCGCGACACGTGCAGCCGCGCGTTCCTATCCAGCAGCGGATATCCGGTGTTGCAGTGGTACAGCAGCATGTGCGGTCGCCGCGTCCCGCCGCGATTGGTCACGACATCCCGCACCCGCAGTCGCCGCGCGCCCATCTCCACCCGCAGCGTCCGTTCGAGCGAGAGATCCTCGCCGAACAACTGCGCCTCGCGCACCGTTCCGAACAGTTCGAAGTGCGCGCACCCGTCCTCGCGTACCGTCCGCGTCGATACGCCCTCCGCCGGCAGATGGTTGACGCGGCCGTGCATCCCGAACGACCCGTACGCATCCTCGCCTCCGGGCCCGAAGTTCCCAAGGCCGCACGTCGTGAACAGACCGCCGAAGAAGTTCCGCGCGAACGAACGGTCGCTTCCGTCGTAGTCGCTCCCCGGGGCCGCCACCCCGCCCGGTCCGTGCCAGACGAGGGGAACGCCGTCGCACTCCAGCGCGCATACGTCCAGCGCCCGGTCCGCCACGCTGGTGAATCGAAGCCCACCGCCGCTGCGCACGTCGAACGCCCGCACGCCGCGCGCCCGGCCGTCGGCGAACGCGATCTCGGTGATCCCCGCCACCTGATCCAGCCGTCCCACCCGCCGCTCCAGGTCCTCGATCATTCGGCGAACTCCCACAGCGCGGCGCGCGTCCACGCGCCCCCGCAGCCCTGCAGCTTGACCGGTGCCGCGACGAACAGCCGCGCGCGGCCGTCCATCACTTCGTCCGGAAAGAACAGCTCCTCGACGATGAACGCCCCGCTTCCGAGCAGGATGCGGTGCGGCGGACCCGACGTCGCCGGATCGTCGTAGCCGCCCATGCTCACCGCGTCGATGCCGACGCCTTTGACCCCGCGGTCGACCAGCCACTGCGCGCCCGCGCCGGTCAGATACACGTACTGCGTCAGGAAGGCCGCGGTGTTCGCGCGCCGCGCGCCGCCGCCCGTGTTGAACAGCACGATGTCGTCGCGCCCGATCCGGTCGCCGTGCGACTCGAGATCCGTCCGCTCGATCGCCGAACCCGGTTGCTTCGCGCGCAGGTCCAGCACGACCGCGTTGCCCACGTAGGTCTCGAGCGGAACCCGATCGATCGTCATCCCGTCGTCGAAGAAATGATAGGGCGCGTCGCAGTGCGTGCCGGTATGGCTGCTGATCGTCACGATCTCTTTGTTGACGCCCTGCACCGCCGCGGTATAGAACAGCGCCACGTGCGCCGGGCGCGGGTTCGTATCCGGATACTGCGGACAGTTGGTGAAGACCGGCTGGCTCAGGTCGTAGATGCGGCGCGGGATCATGCCACGCTCGCGTCCCAGATGTGCACGAACGCCTCCGCGTTGCGGTCGATCACCGCGTCCAGATCCGATCGCCAGATCGAATCCGGGAGCGACTCGTCCGAGAAGATCTCGACCACGTACGGTCCGGCGTAGCCGGCCTCGCGGGCCGATCGCACGATGGCCGCATTGTCGATCGATCCGTCGCCTAGGCTGACGCGGTCCGCGCCCGACCGTGGCCGGCGCCAATCGCTGATCTGCACCAGGAAGATCCGCTCCCCGCACGCCCGGATCACGTCGTGCAGATCCGGCGTCTGGAACACGTTCCAACTGTCCAGACAGATGCCCAAGGCGGGGTGGTCGATCCGCCGCACCAGCTCGAGCGCCTGATCCAATCCCCACAGCGCGGTATCGGTGTTGAACAGCACCGGGTTGAGCGGCTCGAACGCGATCCGCACCCCGTGCTCGGCCGCGAACTCCGCCAGATCCGGGAACGCCTCTAGGCACGCGTCGTAGACCATCTGCGTGTCGCCGTCGGGCGCTGCCCCGGTGATCACCACGAACGGCACGTCGGGCGGGACGTGCGGCGCGATCCGCTCGATCGCCCATTTCATATGGTGCACGCGGTCCTCCGGCCGGCGCGGCGACGGCGCCAAGCTGTCCGGGAAGAGCGAATGGACCGTCGACTGGACCGAGCTCACCCCCAAGCCGCTGGCCGCGATCCTCCGCAGCTGCGGCGCGTAGTCGTCGCGGTCGAGCTTGAACTCGCAGATCTCGATCGCGTCCACCCCGTGCGCCGCGTACTGCGCCAGGTCGCGCTCGAACGACCACGGCCACGTCGTGAACTCGCTGATCCCGAACCGGTCCCCACCCCTCACGCTCATACCTCCTGACGTAGTTCGAGCACGCAAAAGCCTTTGCGATCCAGCTGCATCGGCAGCCCGCGATGCAGCGCGGCGGCGTCCGCCGGCTCGCCGTCCACCCACGCGCCGCGCAGGCTGTTGAACGATTTGACCGCGTAGGACCCGCGCAGCGGGACGTCCACGCTCACGGCGGTCGTGATCGTGTGCTCGGTCGTGTTGCCGACGAACAGCACGAGGTTCTCGCCCTTGCGCAGGCCCATGCTCGTCGCGGCGTCGCCGGTCGCGTGGACCGAGGCGGTGATGTCGCTCTCGTACACCACGCTCGCGGCCGAGCGGTCGAACTGGAAGTTGCCGTACATCTGCAGCTCCGGCAGCCGGACCACGAACCAGGTCAGGTGCTTGCCGCGGAACGGCAGGTTCTGCACGCCCATCCACTGCCAGTCCGGTGCGAGTTTCGGATTGACGCTGGGCGTGCCGGTCGAGATATCCAGCCCGGCCGCGCCTTCGATGGCCGCCCACAGATACCGGGGCGGGAACCACGGCGAGAGCATCATCCCCTGGTTCACCAACGTCTCGCCGTGCAGCCATTCCGAGAACTGCCCGGGAACCGTGTTGTTGCGCAGCGGATCGCTCGAGTAATGGCGGAAGCTCAAGCCGAGCGAGCGCGCCATGAAGGCCGGGTTGAAGCGCGCCGCCGCGAACGCGTACCAGAAACTCACCCCGACCCACACCCCGCCGAGCAGGCCGTACCCGTGGGTCGGACCGTAGTTGACCGCGTTGCGCGGCACGGTCCGGATGCCGGCCTCGGTCCAGAACTCCTGGTTGCTCAGGCGTCCGATGATGTGCGCGGCCGTCTCGTCGTCGGCCACCCCGAACATCAGCGGGAACACCAGATCCGCCGTGCAGTCCGTGCGCTTGGTCCCGTCCAGATCGATGTTCAGGTAGTACAGGTTCGTGTCCGGGTCGAGCAGATGCCGGTTGATCGCCTCGCGCAGTTCCTCGGCCGACCGCTTGAACGCCGCGCTCGCGTCGTGCTTGCCGAGCACGCGCGCCATGTGCGAGACGGTCTGCAGGGCTGCGTAGCACTCCGAGTTGACCTCGGTGGTCGCGCCCGAGAGCCGGTAGTTGGCGATCACGTTGCGCCAGCCCACGATCCCCCAATCCGACGTGCCCGCGGCGTCGCACCACACCAGGCCTTCGCGGTTGCGCTGCGAGAGGATGAAGCGCGCCGAGCGCAGCGCGTACGGATAGATCCGCTCGAGAAACGCGCGATCGCCGGTGGTGTTGTAGTAGTGCCACATCGCGAGGATCAGCAACGGGGTGTTGTCGTTGACGTTGAGCCCGTAGTCGGCCGTCTTGCCGGTGCGGATGTCGTAGTACTCGACCACCATCCCGTTCTTCTCGAGATGTTCGGCGTACCACAGCAGCGACGCGCGGCTGAACTCCGGCGTGATGTAGTCCGCGCCGAACGCGAACCAGGCGGTGTCGCGGCCCACGCTATTGTTCGAACGGGTGGGATCGTTGACGAAACACCAGCCGGTCGGCGCCAGCGTCTGGGTGCGCAGCATGTTGGCCTTGGCCCACAGCACGCCCCGGTTGACGTCTTGGTCCGGGCAGATCACCACCGCCCGGGACAGCACCTCGTGATAGTACCGCCGGGTCGCCGCCAGCGCCACCGAGGCGCTCGGACACTTCGCATACGTGCGCGTGGCCGCCGCGCGCCCCTTCCCGCCGAACGTCAGCTTCAAATGGAAGCGCGCCAGTTCGTCCGGCTTGAGCCGGTGCGAGAAGTGGAACGTCGC
>JANWKW010000125.1 GCA_025451135.1 Vulcanimicrobiia bacterium
ATCGGCCGCCGTCGTGGTCACCCTCTCCAAAAACGTCGCGCGCGCAGCGCAAGCATCCCGATCCAACGCCCGAGGAAATGCCCGTTCCATGAATAGCCCTCGTCCCAGCGACGCCGCGGCCGCCCAATCGCCCCAACCAAATGGCAAGGAACGAATCATACCACCCCCGTCAAGCCTCCACTAGAACCAGCGAGTCGTTCGCGAAGGCTCGTCCCCGACGCCCGCCGGCCACGGCAACACCGCCTCAACCACAGACCAGCCGTAGCCGGACAAGGAGCGCAGAAAACAAAGAGCCCCCGGCTTTCGCCGAGGGCCCAAGTCCACTATCGAGTGAGAGGAGCGACTAGAACTTCAGTCCGAGTCCGACGTAGGCACCGGCGGTGCTGCGATCGGAGGGAGCGTTGCTCTTGTTCTTATCGTTGCTGCCGAGATAGCCGAAGTCGATGAAGACCGGCGTCTGGGGCCCGAAGTTGAACACGCCGCCGACCTGGTACTTGAGGGTGTTATACGAAAGGCTGAAGTTGTGTCCGAACACATCCGTATACGTTCCCTTGACGCCAGGGTAGTACCACACGCTGCCGTAGAGCGAGAAGGCCTGATCGAGGTCGGGCAGTTTTTCAACGCCGAATCCGAGGCCGTTGCGACGCGGGTAACCCGCGTTGTTTCCACGGAACATGTAGCCGACGCCGACATAGATGCGCGGATCGGCGACCTTGAGGCCCAGGCGGGCGTCGAAGTCGTAGTCACGCACCGTGAATGCCGGTACGAAGGTCTGGCCGCCGCCACCGATGACGGTGACGCAACCCGGGTCGCCCGGAACGACGCACGGCGAAAGCACCGGCGGAGTCGGGACGATCTGGTTGTGCGGATAGTTGATCTGACGATAGTCGCCTTCGAGCATCCACGGCAACCCGGCAGCGTTGAACTCAACGCCTCCGCGGAGCGCGTACGAGAAGCCGTCCTTCGAGTTGTTGCCGGTGTTGCCCGGGCTGAACTCGTCGTACACCTTCGGCGAGATGATGTAGTCGCCGGCGATGAACAGATCGTGGTACGGGGTCGCGACCGGCGCCGGGGTCGGCGTCGGAGGCACAGTCGGGGCTTCAGTCGGCGCGGGTGAGGCAGTCGGTGCCATCGGCGGCACGTACCGCACGACGACGAGACGCTTCTCGGGCACCCAAAGAACGTAGGCGCCCATGCCTTCCGAGATCACTCGGACGGGGACGACGACGGTACCCTGGTAGATCTCGGGCGGCACGTCGAGGGGACGCGATTCGCCGTTGATCACGACTTCGGACTTACCGACGGTCACTTTGACGTCGGCGCCCGGCTTGGAGACGTCCACGGTCTTGCTCGAGGCGTCGTACGCGACCGTCGCTCCCATTTGCTCGAACATCGAGCGCAGGGGGATGAGGATCGTGCCGCCGCGGACGAGCGCAGCCAGAACGCGGCCCGCTTTGAGCTTGTCCGGCTTGCTGTAGACGTGGTGGTCGTTGTAGAGGATCGGAATCTGGCCCGACGGCGGGGATCCAAAATTCGCCGCAGGTGTCGTCGTCGTGTCGGCTTGCGCCACTGTGTTGATTCCAAGGTTTCCAACAGCAGCGTGGTTTGCCGGCGCGGCGATCGCATTGAGTCCGAGGCCGGCCGCAATTAGCACGGCGAGGACTCCGGTGCTCAGTCGCTTCAAAGTTTCCTCCTAAGTAAGGTTGAGACCAGTGTTGCCTCGGGCGTCCGGCTCTAGACCTGACTCCCAACCAACGTACCGCCTAATGCGGTTCGGGGCTGGGGTACCCAAAAACAATCCTTCTTAATCTCTTCGGGGGCTTACTTGGCCCCCCTGCAGTGTAGCCGGGGCAAAGGGCCCCTGGATACGTGTTTTCACGAGCCGCCCACCCGTGGGAGGGCTCCTCTACTCCCTAGGGTAGCGTCAAGCGAGCTTTTCTTCAAGTTTCGCGAGGAATTTGGTCTTTTCGATCACGTAGCGCTCGTGGGTCCCGTCGGCGACCGGCTCGCTCTCATCGAAGACCTGGAAGGCGAAGCTGACCCGGGGGCCGTCGACCAGGACGACCTCGACCTCCGTCCGGACGATGAACCCGACCGGGACCGGCCGGTGGTGTTCGAGGTCGATATGGGTCCCCAGGGAGATCTGTCCGGGGGCGAGAGACGGCTCGATGCAGGCCATGGCGGCCGCCTCGACCAGCTGGACCAGCTGGGGGGTCGAGAGGGCCTCGACCCCGCGGTTGCCGGCCTTCTCGGCGGTCATCCATTCCTCGACCCGGCTCTGAAGGCTGTGGGAGTGGCCGATCTCCAGTTTCGCGCTCATTGCTCCGAGATGTTACGGCGCATCCCAATCAGTGCCTTCACAGGTTCAGCCTGGTATAGTGACACAAATCAGCGCGAGCGCCGTACCTATGGACGAACAGCGTCGCCTACGAATAGGGAGAACAATGCAGTATCAACGCTTGGCGATCGCGTGCGCGCTCGCAGCGAGCCTCGCGCTCACGGGTTGCGGCGGAGGCAAGGGCGGCCCGAAGGGCCCGCCGCCGCTCAACGTCGACGTCGCCTCGGCCAAGGCGCAGACCATCGCCACGTTCGTCACGCTCGACGGCCAGATCGCGCCGCTCGAGGAGTCCACGCTTTCATTCCAGCAGTCCGGTCCGATCGCGAACGTGACGGTCAACGTCGGCGACCGCGTCGGTGCGGGCCAGCTGCTCGCCTCGATCGACCCCTCGACCTTGAGCGCCCAGCTCGCGGTCGCCGAGAACAACGCGGCTCAGGCCGCGGCGTCGGCGCGCGGGGCGCAGGTCGGCCTCCCGATCGCGCGTCAGTCGAACGCCTCGACGCTGCTGACGGCCAAGGCCGCGCTCGACAACGCCAAGCTGCAGTACGACCAGAACCAGTCGCTCTTCAAACAGGGCTACGTCTCGCAGCAGCAGCTCGAAGTGGCGCGCGCCGCCTACGTGCAGGCGCAGAGCCAGTACAACAACGCGATCGCCGGTCAGAACAACGACGTGGTGAGTACGCAGAACGTCAAGGCCTCGATGGCCTCGGCGCAAGCCGCCTCGGCCCAGGCCCAGGTGCTGCGCACCCAGCTCGGTCAGACCGCGATCTACGCACCGTTCTCCGGCGTGGTGACGGCGCGCTTCCTCGACCCCGGCGCGATGGCCGGCCCCGGAACGCCCGCGCTCAAGATCTCGCGCGTCGACTCGGTCTGGGTCAACGTCAACGTCCCCGACGAGGATCTCGCGTTCGTGCACGGCGGCTCGGCGGTCACGTTCACGTCGTCGTCGCTTCCGGGGCGGACGTTCTCCGGCCGGCTCGACACCGTCAATGCGGTCCCGACCGCGGGCACGCTCTCGTACCTCGCGCGCATGAAGTATCCCAATCCCGGCTCGATCCTGCGCGGCGGTATGCTGGTGACGGTCACCATTCCGAAGCAACGTCACGACAACGCCATCGTCGTGCCGCGTTCGGCGGTCGCGACCAACGACAGCGGGTCGACGGTCTTCATCGTCGGCGACGACGACAAGGCCAAGGAGGTGCCGGTCAAGCTCGGCCTGCAGACCGACACGCTCGCCGAGGTGATCGCGCCCGACGTGAAGCCCGGCACCAAGGTGATCACCACTCGGCCGGATGCCTTGCAGAACGGCAGTACCGTCGCGATCAGCGGCGCCGCGCCCAAACCGAACCCGTCGGGAGCGCCGTAACGTGAAGCTGCTCGGACTCTCCACGGGCGTCGCGGCGCTCGCGCTCGTCCTCGCCTTCGGCGGGGCGACGCCCGCCGGCGCGCGCGCGGCGACGCCCGTCGCCAAGCTGACGCCGCCCCCGACCCCGAGCCCTGCGCCGAGCGCGGCGGCGTTGCCCTACCCCGCGTACGGCTCGCCCGCGCCCGACGTTGCGCAACTGCATCCGGTCGCGAACGTACCGCCGACCATCACGCTCGAACAAGCGATCGCGATCGCGGCCGCCAAGTCGCCCGCGTTCGCGATCCAACGCGCGCAGTACGACGCGATCCGCGCGAAGTACGGGGCCGCGAAAGGCGCGCTCTATCCGAGCGTCAGCGCGGACGGCAGCGTCTCGCGTTCGTTCGGCGGGAACGCCGGCGCCGGCGGCAGCGCCGGCACGACCGTCGGACCCAACACCCAGATCTCGCTGCAGGGCAAGATCTCGCAGCTGATCTTCGACGGCGGCCGGGTACTTGCCGGGCTCAAACAGGCCAAGGAAGGCGACCTCGCCGGGCGGCTCATCCTCGATCGCGATCTTCAAACGCTCGAACTCACCGTCGCGAACGCGTACTTCGGCGTTCTGCAGGCGCAGGCGTCGGTCGATGCCGCCAATCAATCGGTGCATCAGTTCCAGGTCACCCAGGACAGCATCGCGGCCCGGATCAAGGCCGGTGCGGCCGCCCGTTCGGACATCGCGCAGGCGCAGTTCCAAGCCGCTCGCGCTCGCGGACTGCTGGTCACGGCGCAGGGTCAGGTGATCGCGGCCCAGTCGACCTTCGCAACGGCGCTCGGCCTGGACGCCGACACCGAAGTCGTACCGCAAGAGCGGCCGAGCAGCGCGCTCCCGGCCCAGGCGCCGAGCTACGCCAAGTCGATCGACCAGGCGTTCTTGCTGCGGGGCGACTATCTCGCGGCGCGGCACAACGTCGACGCTTCGACGGCCGGCGTCCGCTTCGCGAAACTCGGGAAGTTCCCGTCGATCAATGCGACGTACAGCGACGGCGTGACGCGCAACGTGTCGAGCGGCCAGATCGGGCCGTTCCAGCACGGCGCCAATCTCGGCGCGACCCTGACCATCCCGATCTTCGACCAGAACCAGACCAACTACGCCATCGCGCAGGCACAGTCGCAGTTGGATCAGGCTACCGCCGGGTTGACCCAGACGAAGCTCGGCGTCCAGCAGCAGGTCCGGACGGCACTCTCGGGCGTGATCTCGTCCCGGGCATCGCTCACGCAGGCCCAGCTCGAGCTCAACGCGGCCAAGGTCGCCTTGTCGGCGGCCCAGGCCCGGTACAAGGTCGGCGCGGCCACGATCCTCGACCTGGTCACCGCCGAGGCGAACTACTCGCAGGCGCAGACCGACTACGTGAACGCGCTCTACGCCACCCAGACGGCGGAGCAGAACTACGAGTACGCGGTCGGCACGATCGGTCTCGGGGCGGCCCCCTAGGGCCGGCGAACCGCAACAAGGGGCAGGCGCGCGCGGTCACCAACCACGGCGCCATGCCCCTCTTTCAATTCTTGAAGCGAATCGGCGGCGTCGCCGTCGTCTGTGCGGTCGTCTTGGCCGGCTGCACCAAAGCCGGCGGCGGAGCCGGAGCCAGCGGTAATTCGTGGACGCACCCGGGCGTCTTCACGTATTCCGAGAACCAAGACGTCAAGACGCTCAACCCGGTGTTGGGCGCGAGCGCGACGACCGGCGACCTGTCGATGTTCATCTTCTCGTACGCGGTCCGGTACGACGAGAACGCCAAGCCGGTGCCCGATGCGGTTTCCGAGATCCCGACGGTGGCCAACGGCGACGTCAGCAAAGACGGGCTGACGCTCAAGTACAAGCTGCGGCACGACATCACGTTCCAAGACGGCGTTCCGCTGACGTGCAAGGATCTGAAGTTCACCTGGCAAGTCGTGATGAATCCGCACACCAACGTCGCGGCGACCGACGGCTACCGCGACATCAAGGACATCGACTGCACGGATCCGTTCGTGGCGGTGGTGCACATGAAGCGCATCTACGCGCCGTACCTGCAGCAGTTGTGGGGCGTCAACGGCAACGCGCCGATCCTCCCCGAGCACCTGCTCGCCAAGTACCTCAACGGTCCGGACTCGATCAACACGGCGCCGTACAACGCGATGCCGATCGGCAGCGGGCCGTTCAAGGTGGTCGAGTGGCAGCGCGGCACGCTGGTCCGGCTCGAGGCCTATCCGAAATACTTCCGCGGCGCGCCCAAGCTCAAGGAAGTGGTCTTCAAGATCATGCCCGACGAGAACACCGAGTACACGCAGCTCGCGACCCACGAGATCGACATGCTCGCCCGCGGCACGGGCGCGAATTGGCCGCGCTACGAGAAGCTGGCGGCCGATCCGAAGAACGGGCTGACGGCGATCCGGGTCGATTCGTTCCTGTTCGACCACCTCGATTTCAACCTGCGCAAGCCCCTCTTCCAAGACGTCGCCATCCGACGAGCGATCGCCTACGCGACCAACCGTCCCGAGATCATCGATAAGCTCTACCACGGGTCGGGGGTCCTCGCCGACACCGATCAGCATCCGACGCTCTCGTGGGCCTACGACCCGAACACCGTCAAGTATCCGTACGATCCGGCCAAGGCGCGCGCGCTGCTCGACGCCGACGGTTGGAAGGTCGGCCCGGACGGCGTGCGCGTGAAGAACGGTCAGCGCCTGGAGTTCGACTACTCGACGCAGACCGAGTCGACCAACGGCAGAGCGTTGCAGACGTATCTGCAACGGGCCTGGCACGACGTCGGCATCCAGGCCGACGTGAAGAACTACCCGACCGCGACGATGTTCCAGAACGGCCCGGCCGGCGTGCTCGAGGGCGGACACTACGACCTCGCGGGCTACGCCTGGGTGGCGGCCGCCGATCCGGACGATTCGGCCCTCTACGCCGTCCACAACTTCGGCCCGATCGGTCAGAATACGCTGTTCTGGAACAATCCGAAGGCCGACGCGGCGATGGCCGACGCCCTCGCGACGCTCGATCAGAACCGCCGGAAGGCCGACTACTTCGTCGTCCAGGAACAGCTGGCGCTCGACGTGCCCACGATCTTCATCTCGTGGCGCAAGGAGCCGTACGTCTACAATACCGACCTCAAGGGCTACAAGCCCAGCCCGGTCATCTCTTCCTTCTGGGATCCGTGGGAGTACAGCATCTAGTGAGCAGCAAACGCATCCTCGCGATCGGCATCGCCGGCCTGGTCGCGCTCTCGGCGTGCAGCAAGACGGGCGGCGATAACGGGGCGGGCGCAAGAAATTCGTGGACGATCCCGCACACGTTGCGCTACGCGACCGCCGAGGACATCAATTCGCTCAATCCGCATCTGACGACGCAACTCGTCGTCAACCTGATGGCCCAGATGACGATGGCCTATCTGATCAAGACCGACGAACATAACGGCCTGATCCCGGAACTCGCGACGGAGATACCGACGAAGAGCAATGGCGGCGTCTCCGCCGATGGACTGACGATCACGTACCACCTGCGCAAAGGGGTGACGTGGTCGGACGGCGCTCCGTTCGATGCCCAGGACGTGCTGTTCTCCATCAAGACGGTCCTCAACAAGGCCAACAACGAGACCAGCACGCAAGGGTGGGACCTGATCGACAAGATGTCCGCACCGGACAGATATACCGTCGTCCTGCATCTGAAGAAGAAGTACTCGCCCTTCGTCGAGACGTTCTTCTCGACGGCCGGCGCCAATCCGTGCATCCTGCCGAAGCACCTGCTCGCGAAGTATCCGAACATCAACAACATCCCGTACAACTCGAAACCGATCGGGATCGGACCCTTCAAGTACGACCGCTGGGATCGCGCGCAGCAGGTCATCATGGTGGCGAATCCGACGTACTGGCGCGGCGCACCGAAGCTGCAGAAGATCGTCTTCAAGATCATCCCGGATCGCAATACCACGCTCGCGCAGCTGCAGTCGCACGAGATCGATCTGTGGTACCCGATCCCGGGCGCGTACTATCCCCGCGCGAAGGCGATCTCGGGCTATACCGTGCTCAAGCAGCCCGGCTTCATCATCAACCATTGGGATTTCAACGTGAAGCATCCGCGGGTCGCCGAGCTGGCCGTTCGGCAAGCGCTGCGTCTGGCCATGGACCGCGCGACGTTGATCAAGAAGATCGGGCACGGCATCGGGATCGTCCAGGACATCCCCGCCCCCAGGACGGCCGTCTACTTCGATCCGGATATCAAGAACGTACCGTTCGATATCCCCGCGGCCAACGCGCTGCTCGACAAGGCGGGCTGGAAGCGCGGCGCCGACGGCATCCGCGCCAAGAACGGCATCGCACTCAACCTCGACGTCGCATCGTCGACGGGCTCGACGGACGTCGACGAGCAGATCGAACTGGTCCGGTCGTGGTGGAAGCAGATCGGCGTCTCGATGAACGTGAAGCGCTACGCATCTCCGCAGATGTTCGCCCAGGCTCAGTCCGGCGGCGTCGTCTACGGCAACGACTGGGACGTCGTCTTCCTCGCGTGGGGTCTCGATGCGATCGGCGACTACTCCTCGATCTACGGCTGCCAGTCGGTCCCGCCGAACGGCCAGAACAACCTTCGCTGGTGCGACGCGAAGGCGCAGGCCGCCATGGATGCGGTGTACGGCGACTACGAGCAGTCGGAACGGAATAGGGACGTGCGCGGCCTGTTCGAAGCGTTCGTGGCGGATGCGCCCAGCATCGTGACCTCGCTTCGCGAAGACGTCTACGCGTACAACTCGGACCTCAAGAACTTCCATCCGAACGGCGTCTCGCCGTTCGACAACATGATGGACGTCGACATCTAGTGCGCAAAGGAGCCGTCGTGATCAGACGCATCGTCGCCCTCGCCCTGCTCGCGGCCGTCGCGGCCTGCAGCCAGACCGGAGGCGGAACGACCTCGGGAACGGGTTCGACAGCGGCCGCCGGGGGCACGACCCACTGGCTGCGGATCGCGGACGGCGCGGGCGATATCGA
The DNA here is from genome assembly GCA_025451135.1 of Vulcanimicrobiia bacterium. GTDB lineage: Bacteria > Vulcanimicrobiota > Vulcanimicrobiia > Vulcanimicrobiales > Vulcanimicrobiaceae > JALYSX01. Next base: position 8,706 of record JANWKW010000125.1, read on the forward strand.
CTCGCTCAACCCGCACCTGTTCACCGAGACGACGCTCGGCAACATCGCCGAACTGACGATGGCCTATCTCGTGCGGTACGACAAGACCGGCAACCCCGTTCCGGAATTGGCGACGATCGTGCCGACGCAAGCCAACGGCGGCATCAGCAAAGACGGCAAGACCATCACCTGGCATCTGCGCAGGGGCGTGAAGTGGTCGGACGGCGTCCCGTTCGACGCCGACGACATGGTGTTCTCGACCAAGGCGGTGCTCAACCCGGCCAACAACGAGGTCGGCCGCGACGGCTGGAACCTGATCACCAAGATCGACGAGCCGGACAAGTTCACGGTCGTCTATCACCTGAGCAAGCCGTACGCGGCGTTCTTGCCGTCGTTCTTCGGATCGGCCGGCGCGAACCCGTGCCTCCTGCCCAAGCATATCCTCGGCGACCTGCCGAACATCAACCAGGCGCCGTACAACTCCAAGCCGGTCGGCATCGGCCCGTTCCGGGTGACCGCGTGGAAGCGCGGCGATGCGGTCGAGATGGAGGCCAACCCGTACTACTGGCGCGGGCTGCCGAAGCTCAAGCGGATCACCTACAAGCTGATCCCGGACCGCAACACCCTGCAGACGGCGATGCAGACCGGCGACGTCGACATCTGGCCGCTCGTCTCGGCCGGCTACATCACGCCGATGAAGGCGATCGGATCGCTCACGACCACCGTCCAGCCGTCGTCCTACTACTCGCACCTCGACTTCAACGTCACGCGTCCCCTGGTCAGCGACGTGCGCGTGCGACAGGCGATCCGCTACGCGCTCGATCGCAACGCGATCATGGAGAAGGTCGGCCACGGGTACGGCATCCTGGAAGAGTCGCCGACGTCGACGACCCTGCCGATCGCGCCGACCACCGCGGAGGTGCCGCTGATCCCGTACGACGTCGCCAAGGCGCAGGCGCTGCTCGACGCGGCCGGCTGGAAGCCGGGGCCGGACGGCATCCGCATGAAGGACGGCAAGCGGCTCTCGCTCGACTTTCCGTACTATACCGGCGCGCCCGACGTCGACGCGCTGGTCGAGTACATCCGCTCGCAGCTCAAGACGGTCGGCATCGAGATGCAGACCCGCAAGTTCGCGCCGGCGACCTACTTCGCGCCCTTCCAGAACGGCGGGATCGTCTATGGCGGCAAGTGGGACATGACGACGTTCGCGTGGGGGACCGATCCGATCGGCGATATCTCGAACCTGTTCGAGAGCAATCAGATCCCGCCGAACGGGCAGAACGATCCGCGCTACAGCAACAAGCAGGTCGACGCCTGGATGCAGGAGCTCAAGAACAGCTACGATCCGGCCGTCCACAAGAAGCTGCTGCTCCAAGAGGTCAAGCAGATCGTCGCCGACGTGCCGACCATCGTGCTCTACCTGCGCGAAGACGGCTATGCGGTGAGCAAGAAGGTGACCGGGTATACGCCGGGCGCGTTCACGCCGTTCGACGATATGATGAACGTGGACATCTGACCGGTGGGCGCGACTCGCGCCGCGCGTGCCTGCGCGACCATCCTGGCCCTGGTCGCGCTCGCGGGCTGCGCGCGCGCCGGGGGCGGACCGGCCGGCGGCGCGCAGGCCGGGACGTTCCGCTGGGCGGACGCCGAGGACATCGATAATCTCAACCCGCTGCTCTCGACCCAGACGGTGGTCGAGGACCTCTCGGCGTTCACGATGGGCTACTTCTTCGTCTTCGATGCGAAGGGCGATCCCCAGCCGTCGCTCTGCCTGACCGTCCCGACCCGCGCGAACGGGTTGATCTCGGCGGACGGAAAGTCGCTGACGTTCAGGCTGCGGCGCGGCGTGCTGTGGCAGGACGGCAAGCCGTTCACCGCCGCCGACGTGAAGTTCACGGTCGCGACCATCCTCGATCCCAAGACCAACGTGCTCACCCGCGAGGGCTGGGACGAGATCGCCCGGGTCGATACGCCGGATCGCTACACCGTCGTCTTCCGGCTGCGCCATCCGTACGCGGCGTTTCTCAACCGGTTCTTCACGCCGGTCGGCAACCCGGCCATCCTGCCCGAACATCTGCTCAAGGGCAAAGACGTCAATCACGACCCGTACGACGCGCTGCCGGTCGGGCTGGGTCCGTTCCGGTACGTGAAGTGGGCGCGCGGCGACGAGGTCGTGATGGAGGCGTTCCCGCAGTACTGGGGCGGAGCGCCGCGCTTGAAGCGGGTCGTCTATAAGATCGTGCCCGACGTGAACACCGCGCTCACGCAGGTACGCACGGGCGAGTTGGACGCGTTCGTGCGCGTGCCGAACACCGAGATCGATCAGGCTCGCGGGATCCCCGGAACGCGCACGGTCGACCACGACGTGAACGCCTACGGGCACCTCGACTTCAACGTGACCCGGCCGGCCCTGCGCGACGTGCGCGTCCGCCGCGCGCTCGCGAGCGCCCTCGATCTGCGCGCGCTTTGGGAGAAGGTCGACCGGAGCTCGGGATTCCTGGCATGCACGCCGATCTCGCACTTGAGCTGGGCGTACGACCCGCACGCTCCGTGCTATCCGTTCGACCTCGCGCACGCCGCGGCGCTGCTCGACCAGGCCGGCTGGCGCATGGGGCCCGACGGCCTACGCCACAAGGGCGGCGCCGCGCTCGTGCTGAGCTTCGCGGGGAACGTCGGCACCCCGGGACTCGACGCGCGCGTCGCGATGATCGGCGGCTGGTTCGCGAAGATCGGGGTGAAGCTCGAGTACGTCCGGTATCCGACCAACAAACTATTCGCATCGTACGCCGGCGGCGGCATCGCCGCGACCCGCGACTACGACCTGATCTCGTATGCCTGGAGCCTCTCGCCGGACCCCGACGTCCGCAACCTGGTCGCCTGTTCCCGCATCTCGCCGCTCGGCCAGAACTACATGGGCTACTGCGACCGCGCCGTCGACGCGGCGCTCGGCGACGCGCTCGCGACCTACGACCGCAGCAAACGCCTGGCCGACTACACGTTCGTGCAGGAGCGCCTGGGGCGCGACGTGCCGTTCGTGGTGCTGAGCCAGCGCACCGAACACGACACCGTGAGCGGCCGGGTCCACGGCTTCGATCCGGGCCCGATCATGGATTTCTGGAATCCGACGGAGCTGTCGACCGGGCCGTAGCCCAGGCGATCGCGGCGCATCCGAGCAGCGGCATGGCGCGCAGCCACGCGTGCAGCGCGTCGACGTCGAACATGTGCGCGGCGACCTGTTGGGCATGCCACGCGCCGGCGACGTCCGCGCCCGAGAGCGGGGGCGGCGGGAGACGCATCGCGTCGGGCCAGACCGGCGCGGGATCGCCGTGCGCGAGCAGAGCGGCGGCGACGAACGCCGCTGCGACGCACGCGACGGCGATAGCCGTGCTGCGATCCGGGCGCGCTGCGCCGGCCGCGATCGAAGCGGCGAGGAACGCGCAGATCAGCAGCAGGCTTTGGATCGCCCCGTCCGGCCGCTGCGCGAGCCCGAGCCAATCGATCGCACAGAGCAGCGCGCCGGCCGTCGCGATCGCGCGCGCGGACGGCGCGGCGGAGCGGCGCATCGCGTAGAGCGCCGGGACGAGCAGCAGCGAGAAGTCGTGCTCGTGGAAGAACGGCGCCGCGAACGGGAGCAGCGCGCAGGCGAGCACGAACGACGGCAGCGCGGCCAGCCGCAGGCGCGCGGTCGCGAACCACCAGGCGCCGAGCGCGGCCGCCGCGCAGAGCAGGCCGACCGCGCTCGCAAGCGGCGGGTCCGCGCCCGCGCCGAAGGCGATCGCGCTCGGCGCATATTGGATGAGGGCGAAGCGTTCGGCGGCGTCGTGCGCGCGTAGGAGCGCGAAGTAGCGCAGCGGCGCCGCCGCCGGCGCGTAGCCCGCAAGCGCGATCCAGCCGAGCGCGAAGACCGTCGCGGCCGCGAGCAGCGCATGCAGCGCGCGCCACGAGCGGGCGAAGGCGGCCAAAGGCAGCGCCAGGGTCGGCTGCAGCGCGGTCACGAGCGCGCCCGCGCCGCCGGCGAACGCCCGATCCTGCGAGAGGCTCCAGGCCGCCACCCCTGCGGCCGCGACCGCGAGCAATGCCAGCTGACCGAGGGCGAGGTCGCTCGAGACGGGCCCGAACGCGAGTGCCAGCGGAAGCAGGGCGAACCAGGCGCCACGCTCCCGCAGATCCGCGATCAGCGCGGCCGCCACCAGCAGGGCGGCGAGCGCGAGGATCAGCAGCGTCTCCCACAGCGCGGCGGCGATCCCGAACGGCAGGCGCGCCAACGCGCCCAGCGCGGGCAAGAGCGGCGGCGGGTTCACGAACGGGAGCGGACCCTCGCGCCGCGCGTCGACGCCGGGCAGCGTCCGTTCGTGCGTCCAGATCGCGGCGCCGTACGGATCCTCGCCCGCGTTCCAGCTCGCGCCGGCGGCGTAGTACGCCTCGAAGTCGCGCAGCGGCGGGCCGGCTGTCGGATGCGGCCGGAACGCCAGCACCGCCAGCCCATAGGCTAGGATCGCGGCCGCGAGCGCGACGCGGCGCGTCACCCGGCGTAGAGCGCGAAGCGCTCGATCTCGCCCTTGCGCGTCATCGCGTACGCGACGCCGCCCGGGAAGCGGGCTTCGTAGGTCTCGTCGTAGGTCCCGGGCGCGCTCGGCACGCGCGCGAACGTCTCGCCGAGGGCGACGGGCGACATGCCGATCGTCAGTTCGCCGGGCACCAGCCGACATGTCGCCGCGCGCGCCGCGAGCTTCGGAGCGCGATCCGAGCGCGGGACGTACAGCTCGACGGCGACCAGCACCTCGTCCTTGTAGAACGCGCTCAGAAGCGGATGCCTCGGGCCGCCGCCGGCGTAGGTGTGCCAGCCGCGTACGGGATAGGCGAACGCGATCCCGATCGCGCGTTCGACGTCGGGCCGCCGGGTCGCGCCGATCTCGAAGGACACGTCTTCGCTGAAGAAGAGCATCGGCCGGTCGATCGGCGGCGGAGGCGCATAGGCCGGGCGTTTGCCCTCGGCGATCTTCGCCAGGATCTCGACGGCTCGGACCATCGCGAAATCGGGGGCGTCGTCGCTCATGCGTGCCGCGCGATCGACTGGTGGAACTCGAACACGATCCAGCACAGGCCGAACGCGGTGCCGAGATACGCGGCCGTCACCCGGAGCCGCGCGGCCCGGTCGTGATGCGGGCTGCGCGGATCGCCGGCCGGCGGGCAGATCCCGCGCACGATGCGGCCGCCGTCGAACGGCACGAATGGGATCATGTTGAACAGGTTGAGCACGGCGCTGAAGTACGCGACTGCGACCCAGAGCGGGTCGGCGGTCAGCGTCGAGATGGTCGCGCACGCGGCCGCGAGCCCGAGTCCGGTCAGCGGTCCGGCCAGCGCGATATACGCGTCGTGCTCGAGGTCGTCGGGAACCGCTCCCATCGTGAACGCGCCGACGAACGGGATGAAGTTCGGCAGCCGAGCCGGCAGCCCGTACCCGCGGAAGGCCGCATAGTGCCCGAACTCGTGGGCCACCAGCACGATCGTCAGGATCAACGCGAAGCGCCATCCGAATGCGACCACGTAGAACCAGAACGATAGCCCGAGAGTCGCGACGAACCCGAGCACCGGCGCGTGGAGCAAGAGGAGCAGCAGCCCCTTGGCCTTGGCCAGCAGAACGAGGAGCGCGGCGGCCGGCGCGAGCAGCCGTTTCCACAGACGGGCCAGGCCGTGCGCGTGGGCGGGCTGGTCCCCGGGATCGGTTCCGGTCGGTCGAGGTGCGTCCACGATCGTGAGGTTTCCGCGCGCGAGCAAGGAAGCCCGGCCGCTCCGCCAAAGTGTTTCCGCCAGCCTGGCGGGCGGCTGGTGAGGACGCGCCCTAAAGCGGACCATGGTGACGGTGACGGACGAGGTCGAGGTCGGGCTCGATCGCTGGCAGACGAAGGAGAGCGTACGGCTTCTCGTGCTGTACGCCGCGCTCATCGCGGTCGTCTATCCGGCGTTCTATCTGTTCACGCGGCTGATCCCGGGGGAACCTCGCGATTCGCTCGCCTTGCGCCTGTCGTCGGCGGCGCTCTGCTCTATCTGGACCTCGACGGCTTCAAGGACATCAACGACGCGTTCGGCCACGACGCGGGCGATCAGATCCTGGCACAGACGGCCCTGCGCCTTCGCCAGGTCCTGCG
>JANWKW010000126.1 GCA_025451135.1 Vulcanimicrobiia bacterium
CCCCGGACGGCCGGTGCGCTGCTCTACGAACTCCTCGACACGGTCGTGGACGGCTATTCGCTCGTCGGCGAACATCTGGAGGATCGGACCGCCGCCCTCGAGGACGCGCTGCTCGAGCGGCGCGACCACAGCGAGACGACGCTTCTCGACATCTTCGCGATCGGGCGCTCGATCCAGCGGTTCCGCCGCGCCGTCGCTCCGATGCGCGAGGTCCTCGTGCCGCTCATCCGCGGCGATGCGGAGTTCGTCGAGGCGATGGAACGCCCGTATTACCACGACGTCGACGATCACGTCGAGCGCGTGCTGGATCAGCTCGACGCGGCCAAGGAACTCGTCACCAAGACGCTCGAGGTCCACCTGGGCCTGGCGGCCCAGCGCCAGGGCGAGGTCACCCGCCAGCTGACGATCATCGCGACGGTCTTCCTGCCCTTGAGCTTCATCACGGGCTTCTTCGGCCAGAATTTCGGGTTCTTGGTCAAGGAGATCACCAGCCCGTGGCCGTTCGTCACCCTGGGCGTCGGATCGCAGATCGTCACCCTCGCGATCCTATTCGTCTACTTCAAGCGAAAGCGCTGGCTCTGAGGTGGCGCGCGGCCGCTCCGGCGTCGGCGGTGTCGGGATCTCGTCGTACATGCCGGCGGATCCGTCGATCGCCGAGTTCGGCGGATACCTGCGGCTCGAGCGCGGACAGTCGGCGCGCACCGCCGAGGAGTACGCGCGCGACGTCGAGGCGTTCGGCGAGTTCCTCGAACCGGGCCATCCGAAGACCGCGGCGTTCCTGAAGCTCGCGGATGCGACCACGTCGGACGTACGCCGGTTCGTGATGGAGTTGATGGGACCGCGCAAATACACGGCCACCTCGGTCCGGCGCAAGATCGCGGCCTTGCGCTCGTATTACTCGCTGCAGAAACGGGAAGGCCGAAGGCCGGACAATCCGGCGCAGGACGTTCCGCCCCCCAAGGCCGCCAAGCGCCTGCCGCAGGTGATGAGCGAGGCCGAGGTCGGAAAGCTGCTGCGGACGCGCGTCGCCGGCAAGGACGACGGCTTGCGCCTGCGCAACGCCGCGATCATGGAACTGCTCTACGCCAGCGGCATCCGGCGCGCCGAGCTGGTCGGGCTCAATCTGGCCGATATCGATACCGAGCGACGCATGATGCGCGTCCTGGGCAAGGGCAACAAGCAGCGCATGGTCTTCATGAACGAAGCCGCCGCGACCGCCATCCGCGCGTATCTCGGCGTGCGCCCGCGCTCCAACGACGAAGCGCTGTTCCTCTCGAATCGCAAGACGCGGCTCTCGCACCGTCAGGCCTGGGTGATCTTCCGGGAGTTCGCGCAGCTCTCGGGACTGACCAAGCACGTCACCCCGCACGTCATGCGGCACTCGTTCGCCACCCACTTGCTCGAGAACGGCGCCGACATCATGACGATCAAGGAACTGCTGGGCCACGAGAGCCTCTCGACCACGCAGATCTACACGAACGTCTCGCTCGAACACATGCGCCGCAGCTACGAAGACGCGCATCCGCGCGACAAGGATGAGAACCGTTGAGAATCGCCCCCCTTCTTCTTCTGGCGGCAGGCCTGGCCGCGTGCTCGTCGGGGCCGCCGCCGTACTACTCGTTCACCCAGGACCTGGCGCCCAGGTCGACCCTGAAGATCCGCACGACCGGCAGCATCGAGGCGTTCAAGCCGGCGATCGGCCAGGCGCCGACGCTGCTGACGCTGCAGCCGAGCGGACCGGCGGGCGTCGCGGCGCCGACCCCGATGCTTGCGCGCGCCGGGAACGCCTATACCTACGATGTGACGTACGCGCGCGCGCTGCTGGCGCGGATTCCCGACGGCGTCGCGCTCGACGTCGCGAGCGCGAACGGCGACGTCGACGTGACCGACATCACGGGTCCGGTCGTCGCCTACGGCGCGAACGGGGCCGTCCGCGTGATGGTGCCCGGCTACGCGCAGGCCGCCGCGGGCACCGGGAACGTGACCGTCTATATGGGCGCGACCGCCTGGCCCGGGACGCTGAAGTTCTCGTCGCGGCGCGGCGACGTCGAGGTCTGGATCAACGCGACCGCCCATTTCAACGTCCGCATGCACACGGACCGCGGCACCATCTTCACCGACTTCGGTCTCACCGGCACGTCGAAGGGGCAGTCCGAGACGATCGTCGGAACGGTCGGCGGAAGGTCCGCTCAAGGCATCGACATCGAGGTCGCCGACGGCAGCGTCCGTCTCCTCCAGCTCAAGCCGCAGGTCTAAAGGGGCACGATGAGGATCGCCGTGACGGGTTCGAACGGGACGATCGGGACGCGGTTGTGCGCGGTACTGGCCGAGCGCGATAGCGTCGTGCGGATCGATCTGACCGATGCCGACGTGATCGCCGACGTGCGCGACCTCGCGGCCATGGAGCGCGCGTTCGCGGGATGCGACGCAGTCGTCCATCTGGCCGGCGCGGTCGCGGTCGACGCGGATTGGGAGTCCGTCTCGACGACCAACATCGGCGGGACCTACAACGTCTTCGAGGCCGCGCGCCGGTGCGGCGTGAAGCGCGTGGTCTTCGCCAGCTCGAACCACTGCGTGGGCTACAATGAGGTCGAGAACGCGCCGGCGATCTACCGGCCGGCCTTCGGACGGGTCGTCGGCGTCGACGCTCCATACCGCCCGGACGGACTCTACGGGGTCTGGAAAGCGTTCGGCGAGGTGCTCGGGCGCTACTACAGCGACGCGCACGGGTTGCTGGTCGCGTGCATCCGCATCGGGTCGATCACCGCGCAGGACGATCCGCGCGACGAGAGCGTCCGCGCGTCCAGCGGCTGGCTCGGGCTCACGGACGACGAGAAGTTCGCGCGCTACGCCGCCACCTGGATGTCGCAACGCGACTTCGCGCGCCTGGTGCGCCTGGTGCTCGGGTCGGACGTCCCGTATGCCGTCGTCTACGGCGTGGGCGACAACCTGACGCGCTTCTGGGACCTCGAGCCGGGCCGCGCGATCTTCGGCTTCTGGCCGGAGGACGGGACGCGCTAGATGCGGACCTCGACGCCGAACTCGACGACCCGGTTGGGCGGCAACCGCAGCGAGTCGGTCAGCGGCCGCGCGTTGCGCAGCAGCGCCTTGTAGAGTGCGAACTGCCAGCGGGACATCGGCTTGTCGTTCTTCTCGGCCGCGTAGATCTTGGGGCTGGCCAGATAGTACGTGACGTTGGAGATGTCGATCTGCGGCCTGCGCTTGGCGAGCTGCCGCAGGATGTCCGCGATGGTCGCGTTCTGCATGAAGCCGTAGAAGGCCCGGACCCGGATCAGCCGGGGGCCGAGTTCCTCGATGTCGATCCGGTCGGTCCCGGGCACCTTCGGGCGCGGCACGTTCACGATCGTCAGCAGCACGATCGTGTCGAACGCGATATGCGTGCGGAGCCACCGGTGCTTCATCACGAATGGTATGCCTTCGGGCGAGGGCGAGAGGAACATCGCGGTCCCGCCGACGTTTTCGGCGTGCGGACGCGACTCCGCGAGGAACTGCTGGACGGGCATCGTGTGCGCGGCCAACCGTTCCATCATGCGGCGTCGCCCGCGGTTCCACGTGACGAACAGGACGAACAGACATCCCGCGATGACGATCGGCAGCCACGCACCCGAGAAGATCTTCAGGAGGTTGCCCGCCAAGAACGGCAGGTCCCAGGACAGGAACAGCCCGATCACCGGGACGACCACGGCGAGCGACCAATTCCACTTGCGTCGCAGCAGGACGGCGTAGGCGAGCGTCGTCGTCGTCATGGTGACCGTCACCGCGAGTCCGTACGCCGCTCCCAGCGCGGCCGACGAACGGAACGCCACGACCAAGGCGATGCAGCCGATCGCGAGCATCGCGGTGACGACCGGCATATAGATCTGGCCTTCGTGCTCCGAAGAGGTGTGGACGATCTGGAATCGCGGCGAATAGCCCAGTTGCGTCGCCTGCTGGGTCAGCGAGTAGACGCCGGTGATAAGCGCTTGAGATGCGATCACGGTGGCGGCGGTCGCGAGTATCACGATCCCCACGAGGATCTGCGGCGGGAACAGCGCGTAGAAGGTGTTGGCGAGCGCCGCCTGTGGGTGCGCCAGGACGTTGGCTCCCTGGCCGAAGTAGTTGAGCAGCAATGCCGGCAGGACGACCGCGTACCAAGCGATCGTGATCGGCTTGCGTCCGAAGTGCGCGAGGTCGGCGTAGAGCGCCTCCACGCCGGTGACGCACAGCACGACCGCGCCGAAGATCAAGAGTCCCTTGAAGCCATGCTCGATCAGGAATGCGAACCCCGGCAGCGGGCTGATCGCGCCGAGAACCACGGGGTTCTTCACGATCGCGATCGCCCCGAAGACGCCGAGGACGCCGAACCACAGGATCATGACGGGCCCGAACAGCTTGCCGATGCTGCCCGTTCCGCGCTTCTGGAGATAGAACAGCCCGAGCAGGATGGCGACCGAGATCGGGACGATGTAGTTGTGGGCGGCGGTCGTCCAGACGTCGATCCCTTCGACCGCACTGATGACCGAGATGGCCGGCGTGATGATGCCGTCCCCGTACAGCATGGCCGCGCCGGCGAGCACCACCATCGCGAGGATCGTGAGCTTGCTCGGGAATCCGGTCTTCTTGTTCGCGGGCGAGAGGTGGGCGAGGAGCGCGAGGATGCCGCCCTGTCCGTCGTAGTCCGCCCGCAGCATGAACGCGACGTACTTCACGCAGACCACGATCGCGAGCGCCCAGAAGATCAGGGAGAGGATGCCGAGGACGTTCTCCGGCGTGGGCGACTGCGGTAAGTCGCCGGTCAGGCACTGCTGGAAGGCGTAGAGCGGGCTGGTCCCGATGTCGCCGAAGACGACGCCCAGCGCCGCGAGAGCGAGCGCGCCCTTCGTCTCATGCTTCAACGGTTCAGCGTTTGCGCGCGGCAGCGAGCAGCGCTTCCTTCGCCTTCACGAGCCGGATGACGGCGTCGTTATAGGGCGTCGGCACGCCGCTCCGGCGGCCGGCGGCGGCGACCGCGCCGTTGATGTAGTCGATCTCGGTCGGATGCCCCGACTCCAGGTCGAACGCCATCGAGCTCTTCATATCGGCGCCGTGCGAGATCACCTCGGTCACGTACTGCCAGGGATTGACGAACGGAAGGTTGATGCGCAGCGACGCCGCGACCGCGGCCGCTTCTTCCGCCAGCGATTCGGCCAGGCGCGACGCGTTCGGATCCTTCGAGATCTCGCCGGCCTCGCAGTCCAGGATAGCGCTGACGGCGTTGATGGCGGCGTTGGCGACGAGCTTGCCCCACAGGTGCGGCCGGATGTCGTAGACGACCGAGGCGCGCAGGTCGCTGTGCGCGAGCAGGTCGACGACGCCGCGCGAGGTGGCCGGCGAAGCGCCGGCCGAGCCGACGATGGTGACGCCCTCTTCGGAACTGCGCACCCGACCCGGCTTGGTCGTGAACGACGACTCGGTGGTGATCCCGAGGACGACCGGAACGGCGCCGCCGAGGGCGGTCTTGATGGCGTCTTCGTTGCCGATGCCGTTCTGCAGGGAGACCACCGGCGTCGCGGGATTGAGTTCGCCGGCGAACGGGCGCAGGGCGCGCAGCGTGTCGACGGCCTTGACGAACAGGAACAGGATCGACGAGCCGAACAGATCGGCCGGGCGTTTGGCGACCTTGACCATCCGCGACTTGGCGTCGTTGACGCGCAGGCCGTCTTTCGCGATCCGCTCGAGCAGGTCGGGATTGCTGTCGAGGATCGTGACGTCGCTGGTCTTGGCGAGGTGAAATCCGAAGAGCGTTCCCATCGCTCCGGCGCCGATGATGCCAACCTTGGGTCGCGTGCCGTCCATTGCCGGGCCCCTTCGCGGACGCGCGCCCCCAAGCCTTGACACGCCCGGATGGCCCGCAGACTCGGCTAGCGGCGAACGCGCGGGCAAGGGCGAAGTGGCCGTCATGAAGGCATTGCAGTACGCCCGCACCGGCGATCCGGCCGAGGTCGTCGGACTGGTCGAACTCCCGGCACCCGATCCCGGTCCCGGAACCGTCCGCTTGCGCCTGGTGCGCTCGTCGATCCATAACCACGACCTGATGACGATCCGCGGGCAATACGGCGTGAAGCCGCCGCTGCCGGCCGTCGCCGGCAGCGAGATGCTCGGCACCGTCGATGCGCTCGGCGAGGGCGTCGCACACCTCGCGGTCGGTCAGCGAGTCGCGACCATCGCGATGGGCGCGTGGGCCGACCTGGTCGTCGCCCCGGCCAACGCCTGCGTGCCGATGCCCGACGCGCTCTCGGACGACGTCGCCTGCCAGTTGCTGGCGATGCCGATGAGCGCATTGGTACTGCTCGACGACCTGCGCGTCGAGCCCGGCGCGTGGATCGTCCAGAACGCCGCCGGCGGTGCGGTCGGCAAGATCCTGATGAAGCTCGCGCAAGCGCGCGGCGTCAACGTGGTCAACCTGGTCCGCAGCCGCGCGTCGGCCGACGAGTTGACCGCGCTCGGCGCGAAGCACGTCGTCGTCACCGAGGGCGAGGACTGGCCGCAGCAGGTCGGCGAGATCGCCGGCGGCGGCGTCGATCGCGTCGTCGACTCGGTCTGCGACCGCACGGCCGTGGCCTTGCAGCGGCTGGTCGGCAAACGTGGCGAGTACGTCATCTTCGGCGCGCTCGGCGGCGAAGCGCCGCGCTTCGATCCGGGCGCCTTCATCTTCAACGAGTTGGTGCTGCGCGGCTTCTGGATGACCGCCTGGATGGCACGCGCCGACGACGCCGCCCGGATGTCCGCGCTCGAGCGCGTCTTCGAACTCGCGCTGGCCGGCGGACTTCCGCTCCCGGTCGGCGGCGTCTACCCGCTGACCGGGTTCGCCGCCGCTCTGGCCGAGGCGCAGCGCCCCGGCCGCGCCGGCAAGGTGCTGTTCCGAGGATAGCCGCCGCTAGAAGTTCAGCTGCAGGCCGTAGACGCTGCGGCGTTCGATATGGGTGACGTCGCGTTGGCCGAAAAAGAGCCGGAAGCCGGGCGCGATCGGCAGGTCGCCGTACAGATCGAGCGTCGGATGACGCGGATCGTAGAAGCGGCCCTCGAAGCCGAGCGTCTTCGTCCGGTATTGGCCGATCAGACCGAGCCGCGAGTAGAGCAGGCCGCCGCCGATGCGCGCGCCGCGTCCCATCGACTGCAGGATCGCGAGGTTGGCGGTGGTGTGCGGGCCGCCGAAGTCGTTGCCGCCGATCATCACGCTGGTCCCGCCGACCGGCAGGAAGATGGCGTTGATATCGGTCATCGGGCCGCGATCGCTCGAGAGCAGCGGCGCGTTGCAGCAGAACCGCTGGCTCGAGAGCTCGCTGATGCGGAGTTGGATCGAGACGAGGTTCTTGACGATGCCGCCGAGCTTGGCCTTGAGCTGTGCGCGCTTGGCTTGATCGGCGCCGCCGGTGCGCGGCGCGGGGCTTCCGATCGGATAGTTCCCGGGCGGCAAGGTGACGACCGGATACGGCGACGCGCCGGGCAGCGGGACCGGTGCGGGCGTCGCGCCTGCGTCGACGCCGTAGACGTTCGACGTGCCGCCGAGCGTGCCGAGCAGCGACGTGGTCCGCTGCGCGGCCGCGTCGACGTTGGAGATGGTGTCGCGCAGCTGCGACTGCGTCTGCGGATTGCCGGTGATGGTGCGCAGATCTTTGGTGAGGTCGGAGATCGTCTGGGTCGTATCGGCGATGTTCTTGGTGGTCGCGACCAGCGAGTCTTTGACGTCCTTGTTGGTCGCGATATCTTCGAGCGACTTGGTCGACTTGTTGAGCGAGACCGACATCTGATCGAGCTGCGCGAGGATGCTGTTCACGCGCGGGGTGTTGCCGTTGACCGTGCGGTTGAGCGAATCGGTCAGCGAGACGACGTTCTGCGAGGCCAGTTGGGCTTGGGTCGCGAGCTGCGCGACCGTCGCGTTGGCGGTGTTGGTGAGCGAGTTCGCGCTCTCGAGGGTATGCTGGAGCGTGTCGAGGAGCTTGGGCTCGCGCGTCTCCAGATCGGCCATCAGCCGGTCGAGGCGTTTGACCTCGCCTTGGCCTTGGTCGAGCAGATCGGCGATGGTCGCGCTGTTGGTGCCCCTGGGCTGATCCGCGATCGGCAATACCTGACGCTCCCACGGCGAGGGCGTCGGCGCGGGCGCACCAGGCTTCGGCGGGACGATCAGCAGGTTGGGGCTGCCCGTGAGCGGCGCTTGGATCAGGAACTTCGAATTGCGCGGGATGTCGACGTCCTGGCCGATGGCCAGCGTCACGTCGACCGTGTTGTCGGGCAGCAGCACGATACCGTCGACCGAGCCGACCGTCACGCCGCTGAAATAGACCAGCGAGCCGCTCTGCAGGCCGGCGGCCGAGTCGAAGTGGACGCCGAGCCGATAGCCGGAGTGACGCGTGCCGTAATCGGTGATCACGTAGAACAGTCCGAACAGCAGCAACATCGCGAGTGCCGCGAACAGTCCGACCTGTGCCTGCTTGGTCATAGGTGTTCCTTACGCCTAGATGGGGATGGGGCCTACTTCGGACCCCTCGAGGAATTGTTGGACGATAGGGTTGGGCGAGCGCTTGATCTCCTCGACGGTGCCGTAGGCGATGATGGCGCCTTCGAAGAGCATGGCGACGTAGTCCGCCATCATGAAGATCGACTGGAGGTCGTGCGAGATGACCACCGCCGTGCCGCCCAGCTTCTTGCGCAGCCGGACGATCATGTCGGTGATCAGATGGGTGACGATCGGGTCGAGGCCGGTGGTCGGCTCGTCGTAGAGCACCAGGTCGGGCTTGGTGACGATCGCCCGGGCGAAGCCGGCGCGCTTGAGCATGCCGCCCGAGAGCTCGCTCGGCAAGTTGTCGTAGGTGTGGGCCAAGCCGACCGAGTCGAGCGCGTCCTCGACGATCTGCCGGATCTCGGCCTCGGGCTGCTGGGTGTTCTCGCGCAGCGGCAGACCGACGTTCTCGCCGATGGTCAGCGAGTCGAGCAGCGCCGCGAACTGGAAGCTCAGCGCGATCTTGCGGCGGACCTCGATCAGCTCGGTCTCCGGAGTATGGCAGATGTCGCGATCGCCGATGTAGACGTGACCCTCGTCGGGCTTGCGCAGCGCGTCGAGCAGGCGCAGGATGGTCGACTTGCCGGCGCCCGAGAGCCCGATGACGCACGTGATCGCGCCTTCGACGATGTCGAGCGTGCAGTTCTTTAGCACGACCTTGTCGCCGTAGAAGAGCGAGACGTCGTCGAGGCGGGCGTACGGTTTGGCGTCCAACTAGTGGGTTCCGTACAGCATGTACGACATGATGAAGTTGGTCACGAAGATCAGGATGATCGAAGTGACGACCGCACCGGTGGTCGCGAGGCCGACGCCGGCCGCGCCGCCGCGCGTCTTGAGTCCCTGGTAGGCGCCGACCAAGGCGATGATGATGCCGAACACGACCGACTTGAAGAGCCCCTTCACGACGTCGGGGAAGCCGATGGTCTGGCGCGCCGACGAGATGAAGTCGGCCGACCCGATGTGGGCGTAGGTGTTCGCGATCCACATGCCGCCGACGATCGAGACGACGTCCGCGAAGATGGCGAGCAGCGGAAGCATGATGATCATCGCGAGCAGACGCGGGACGACCAGGTAGCGGACCGGCGGGAGGCTCATCGAACGGAGCGCCTCGATCTGCTCGGTCACGACCATCGCACCGATCTCGGCGGCGATGGCGGCGCCGACGCGGCCGGCCACGACGACGGCCGAGAGCATCGGACCGAGCTCGCGCACCGACGTGTAGGCGACCGCGCCGCCGACCAGGCTTCCAACGCCGTACTGGACGGCTTGGTTGGCGGACTCGAGCGAGAACACCATGCCGGTGAAGAGCGAGGTGAGCAGCACGATGATGAGCGACTGCACGCCGAGCAGATAGCATTGGCTGAGGGTCTCGCCGAAGCGGATGCGCAGGGTCGCGATGAAGCCGACCGACTCGCCCGCCAGCTGCGTGATGCCGCCGGCGTACTCGAGCGTCTCGATGGTGCCCTTGCCCAAGCCGTCCAAGAGCTTCATGCGGGGTCCTTCTCCATCAGGTCGAGCGCGGCGAGCACGCCGCCGGTCGCGTCGATCCGTTTTACCGCGACGCCGCGCTCGGCCGTCAAGTTGAAGACCACCTGGTTGGCGTGTTCGAGCCGCTTGTCGACGTCGCGTAGGTGGGCCCGCGCCTCGCGTTCGAAGCCGGCGAAATAGCGACGGACCGCTGCGAGATAGGCTCGCGCGGCCGCCGGGTCCGGTGCGCCGGCGGCCGTGGCCGCCTCGATCGCGCGCTGGGCAGAACGCATCGCTGTATCGGTGACATGAAACGCGCCGACTCGTTCGACGAGGCGCCGCAGCGACTCTTCGTCACCCGCCATGAATGGGGACTTTCAGCCCAGCGGCCGCGAGCGCCTCGCGCTGGGCCGTGAAGAGCCGGCCGATGCCCGCCTCGGCCAGGGCCAGGAGGGCGTCGAGTTCGGCCCGCGTGAAGGGTGTCGCCTCGGCCGTTCCTTGGATCTCGACGAACTTGCCGGCGTCGGTCATGGCCACGTTCATGTCCACGTGGGCCCGGCTGTCCTCTTCGTAGGCCAGGTCCAGCAGCGGGAAGCCGTCGACGATGCCGACGCTGGTCGCGGCGATCGCACCTTGGAGCGGCCACTTGCTCGTGCCCGGCTCGAAGACCCTCCCGAGCGCGAGCGCGAGCGCCACGTAGGCGCCGGTCAGGGCGGCCGTGCGCGTCCCGCCGTCGGCCTGGAGCACGTCGCAGTCGACCCAGACCGTGCGCTCGCCCAACTTCGAGAAATCGACGACGGCGCGCAGCGCGCGACCGATGATCCGTTGGATCTCGTGGGTCCGCCCGCCGACCTTCCCCTTCGTCGATTCGCGCTGGGTCCGCTCGGAGGTCGCTCGCGGCAGCATCGAATACTCGGCCGTCACCCAGCCGGTGCCGCGCCCGCGCATCCACGGCGGCACCTTCTCCTCGAGGGTCGCCGCGCACAGCACGCGCGTGTCGCCGACCACGATCAGGGCACTGCCCTCGGCATACTTCAGCACACCGGCCTCGATCGAGGTCGGGCGAAGATCGCCTGCGGCCCTGCCGTCGGTTCGGATCATGGTTGGCGGTCCTATTCTACGGTGACGGTTTTTGCGAGGTTCCGGGGCTGGTCGACGTCCTTGCCTTCGATGTCGGCGATGTGGTAGGCGAGCAGCTGCAGCGGGATCACGTTGACGATCGGCGAGAGCAGCTCGTCGACTTTCGGCACCCAGAAGACGTGGTCGGCGATCGCCTTGGCCTCTTCGTCGCCGTGGTTGGCGACCACGATGATCGGGGCTTCGCGCGCCTTGGATTCGCTCAGGTTCGAGAGGATCTTGTCGCGCACGCGGCCCTCCGTCATGATCCCGACGACCGGAACGGTCGAGTCGAGGAGCGCGATCGGGCCGTGCTTCATCTCGCCGGCGGCGTAGCCCTCGGCGTGGATGTACGAGATCTCTTTGAGCTTGAGCGCGCCTTCGAGGGCGGTCGGGAAGTTGATGTAGCGTCCCAGGAACAGCACGCTGTGCGCCTTGCGGAACCGCTTGGCGACCTTGCGGATCTCGTCGGACGTGTTGAGTACGACGTCGACGGCGGCCGGCAGCAGCTTGAAATCTTCGGCGATCTGGCGCAGCCGCTCCGTCGGCGTCGTGCCGCGCACGCGCGCGAGGTAGAGCGCGAAGAGCGTGATGGCCGTGACCTGCGAGACGTAGGTCTTGGTCGCCGCGACGCCGATCTCGGGGCCGCCGCGCGTGAACAAGGTACCGTCGGCGACCCGGGTCAGATGCGAGCCGAGCACGTTGCAGATGCCGAGCACGGTCGAACCGGCCTGCTTGGCGATCTTGACGGCTTCCATCGTATCCGCGGTCTCGCCCGACTGCGACATCGCGATCGTCAGCGTGGTCGCGTCGATGACCGGATCGCCGTAGCGGAACTCGCTCGCGAGCTCCATCTCGACCGGCAGCTTCACCAGCGAACGCAGCAGATACATCCCGACCATGCCGGCGTGATATGCGGTGCCGCAGCCGGTGATCGCGATCTTGGAGATGTTCTCGAGCAGGCCGGTCGAGACATCGCCGATCTCGCCCGCGAGCTGCACGTCGTTGCCGTCGTCGACGCGGCCGGCGATCGTCTCTTTGATGACGGTCGGCTGCTCGAACGTCTCCTTGAGCATGAAGTGCTTGTAGCCGCCCTTTTCGGCGGAGGTCGCGTCCCAAGTCACGTGTTGGACCGGGCGCTCGATCGGGTTGCCGGCATAGTCGGTGAGCATGTAGCCGTCGCGACCGACGACCACCATCTCGCCCTCTTGCAGGATCACTTGCTTGCGGGTGTACTGCAGGATGGCGGGCGTATCCGACGAGACGAACATCTCGCCGTCGCCGATGCCGACGATCAGCGGCGAGGCGCCGTTGCGCGCGAAGATCAGATGCTCGGGATCGTCCGACGAGATCACGCCGAGCGCGTAGGCTCCGACCACCTCGGCCAGGGTTGCGCGGATGGCGGCCGCCAGATCGCCCGGGTGCTCCTTGTAGTGGACCTCGATCAGGTGCGCCAGGACCTCGGTATCGGTCTCGCTGCTGAACGTGTGGCCGCCGGCGATCAGCTTCGCGCGCAGCGGCGCGTAGTTCTCGATGATGCCGTTGTGGATGACCGCGATCGCGCCGCTGCAATCCATGTGCGGGTGCGCGTTGGCGTCGCTCGGACGCCCGTGGGTCGCCCAGCGGGTGTGCCCCACGCCGACCTTGCCGGCCAGCGGCTCGCCGTCGCGCAGGCGCTCGGCCAAGCGCGCGAGCTTGCCCTCGGCCTTCGAGCCGGTGAGGGCGCCCTCGGCGTCGATGACGGCGATGCCGGCCGAGTCGTACCCGCGGTACTCCAGCCGGCCGAGCGAGTCGAGGATGATCGGAACGCTATCGCGCTCGCCGATGTAGCCGATGATGCCGCACATGGTAGCTGGAGGCTTCCTTTAGGTTACTTGATGCCTTCTTTGGTCCGCGTGTAATGGATCAGGCCTTCGGCGATCTCATCCAGCGCGATCGAGACGGGCTTGTTCGGATTGATGTCGGTCTTGTCGACCAGCGGTTCGCTGGTGAAGAACTCGCGCCGCTCGGCGGCAGGCTGGGCCTGGGTGCGCACCCAGTTGTTCAGCTGGCGCGCGCGCTTGGTGGCGATATTGACCAGGCTGAACTTGGAGTCGGTGTGCTCGAGAAGACGCTCGAGGTCGCCGAATGCTACTTTTTTGCTCATGTTACGAATGTTCTACCTTGTGGAGTGTGTCGTCGCCGTAGCGATGGATGCGGAACCGCTCCGCGTGCAGGATTGCTTCGAGATCGCGGACGGCTTCTTCCGAGCGCTGCTGTTCGTTGATCACGATGTAGTCGAAGCTGCGGATGTACTGGACCTCGTTGTGCGCGATCTCCAGGCGCCGGGCGATCTCTTCGTTCGTCTCGGTGCGCCGCGCCAGCAGCCGTTCGCGCAGGTGCGAGAACTTGTCCGGCAGGAGAAAGATCAGGACCGCGTCGTTGAAGGCCTGCTTGATCGCGAGCGCCCCGTTGACTTCCGGCTTCATCATGAGGTCGTAGCCTTCGGCCAAGGTGCTCATGACGTAGTCGCGCGGCGTCCCGTACAGATGGTTGTTGTACTCGCGCCACTCGAGGAACCCGGCTTCTTCGCGCCGCCGTTCGAATTCCTGACGGCTCAGGAAGAAGTAGTGTTCGCCCTCCTTCTCGCCCGGACGCGGGTCGCGCGTCGTCGCCGAGACGGAATAACGCAAGCGAGGCATACGCGCGCGCAGCGCGTCTACCAGCGTGTCCTTCCCGGCGCCCGACGGGCCGGAGACGACAAAGAGTAAACCCGGTCCGTGAACCACCGATGCTCCTGATTGGGGGTGAGTCTGCTCCGTTCCGGCCCGAAGCGCCCTAGACCTGGCAGATCGCCGAATGCATCGCGGTCGTGATGCCCGGGTCGGGCGGGGCATTTTTGGGCCGGGTATAGGTCGCGGTCGTCGCGGAGCCGTTCAGAACCGTGAAGCCGACCAGCATGATCGCGGCCGGCGAGGCCTTCGAGAGCGCATAGGTCGCGAGGCCGCCCATGGCCGGACAGCCGGGGAACGGCAGGCTCGAGAGCAACGTGGCCCCGGGGTGGGCCAGGACCGTGTCGATGGTGACCTGCGAGGCGAAGGCCTTGAGGTCGCCATCGTACGGCTTGGTCGAGGTCAGGTAGGTCTGGCCGTCGGGCACGTGGAGGGCCGGCGCCGAACAGGCGGCCAGCACGGACCAGGACGCGATGACGGCCGCGCGAACGGCGGTGCGGATACTCATGCGAAGCCTCTTTCCATGCTGACCGACTGGCTCCTGATACGCCGCGCCGCTGCCGAACTGCAGGCTCGGTTCGCCGGCGCGCGCGCCCGGGACGTCGGCCGGCTCCCCGATGGCCGGACCGCCATCGCCCTGTGGGCTAAAGGGAGCGAGTCCCTGCTGTGCGTCGACGCCTTCGGCTCGCCTCCACTGGTGACGGTCGAAGCGGGCGAACTGCCGGTCGCGGTCGAGCCCGGCTTCGTCCGGGCCCTCGGAGCGGCACTGCGCGGCACGACCTTCCTCGGCGCGAAGGCCCGTCGCGGCGACCGGCTGATCCGCCTCGAGTTCGGCTCCCGCTCCCGCTTCGGGGTGACCGGCGGCTACGCGCTGATCCTCGAACTGGTCCCGCGCTTCGGCAACCTGGTGCTCTGCAAGGGCGAGACGATCGTGGCGGCGCTGCGCGAGTTCTCGCTTGCCGAGAACGGCACGCGCGCGGTCCTGGCGGGTCAAGCGTACCAGCCGCCGCCGCTGCGCGACGCCAATGCCGTTCCGCGCGCGATCGCGGAGAGCTACGATCCCGCCGAGGCGTCGGCGATCGTCGAGCGCTTCGGCGGCGAGACGATGCCGCTCGACGAGATCTTCGTCTACCGCCGGGCGGGCGCGCTCGTCCAGGCGCACGTGGTCGCGCTGCCAGCGCTCGCCGACGCCGCGATGACGCGCGAGCCGTCGCTGCTGGCGTGTTTCGCCGAGGCCCGTGCCGGTGCGCGCGCGTCCCAGGCCCAGAAAGGCGACCAGCGTCGGGCCGCCTTGCAGAAAAAGCTGCGGGATCGCGAGCGCAAGACCTCGGGCGAGCTCGAGGACATCGCCAAGCGGCGCCTGCGCGCCGCGGGCCGCGACGCGATCCGAACGGAAGGCGAGGCCATCTTCGCGACGCTGCACGATCTCGCCGATGACGCGGCGCGCGACGAGGCCAAGGAACGCGCGACCGGGCTCTTCGCCCGGTATCGCAAGCTCGGCGCGTCGCTGCCGCATCTCGACGAGCGCGAGCGTCATCTGCGCGACCAGCTCGAGGCCGTCCAAACGCTGCAGTGGGAGGCCGAGCGCGCGTCCGATGCCGAGCTCGGCGACGCGATCGAAGCCGCCCGGAGTCTCGACGGACGGCCGCAGATCGCGCCGGCGACCCGCCAGAAGAAAAAACGGCGGGAGCCGCTCGAGTTCCGGCTCGCGAGCGGCGCGCGGGTCGTGGTCGGCCGCACGCCGCTGGAGAACGCGGACGTCACGTTTCGCATCGGCCGTCCCGACGATCTCTGGTTCCACGTGCAGAACCAGCCGAGCGCGCACGTCATCCTGCAGCGCGACGACCGCGACGCGTTCGGCGAGGACGATATCGAGGCCGCCGCGGCGCTTGCGGCTTACCACTCGAAGGCGAAGACGAGCCCCAAGGTGACCGTCGACTACACGCTCCGCAAACACGTGCGAAAGCGTCCGGCGGCCGCTCCCGGACTCGTCTTCTACACCAACCCTAAGAGCGTGGCGGTCACGCCCCGTCCGGCGCCTTAGGCGGCGACGCCGCTCCGCAGACGGGCCTCGGACGCCTTCCAATCGATGTTGGCGAAGAACGCCTCGACGTATTTCGCCCGCTCGGACGGCTTGTAGTCCTTGATGAAGGCGTGTTCCCAGACGTCCATCACGACGATCGGGGCGAACCCGGCCAGGTTGCCGTTCTCGTGCTCGGCGACCCAGTGGTTCGTGATCTGGCCGTTGGTCTGATCCTGATAGGCGATCGCCCAGCCGACGCCCCGCATCGCGCCGACGGCGCAGAAGTCTTTCTTCCACGCATCGAAGCCGTCGTACGCTTCGCCGAGCGCGTCGTAGAGTTCGCCGGTCCCGATCTCGGTCGGCGATGTCGTCATGTTGTCGAAATAGTACTCGTGGAGGCGCATGCCGTTGTACTCGAAACCGAGCCGGCGGATCAGCTCGGCGTAGGCCGGGTCGGAGCCGACGTTCTTCCCGGCCGCGCGCAGTTCCGCGAGCCGCTCGTTGAGCAGGTTCGTGTTCTTGACGTAGCCTTGGTAGAGCCCGAAATGCATCTCGAGCGTCGCGTCGGAGATGCCTTGAAGGCCGGCGAGGTCCCATTCGTGTGCGGTGTAGATCTTCATAGTACTTCGTACATACCCAACGCGGCTGGGGTGGCGCGGCTACTTACGTCGCGGCGAAGGAAACGGTTGGTTGCGGGCGCAAGGTCCGAGGAACTGCTGCTAAAAGGGAGGTCCCGTCGTGAAGAATCCTTTGGACTCGTTGTGGGGCACGGTCGTGTGCGGCGTAATATTGACCGTCGTCTTCTATTACGCGGCCGTCGCGCTCGTCGGACGTGGGGTGAGCTGATGCTGGGCGATGCGATCACCCGCTTCCTCCACGTCTTCTCCGGGATCATGTGGATCGGGCTGCTCTACTACTTCAACTTCGTCAACGTCGACGCGATGAAACAGGCGACCGTCGCCGGCGAACAGGGACCGATCGCCAAGTACGTCGTCCCGCGCGCGCTCTTCTTCTTCCGTTGGGCCGCGGTCGCGACGTGGCTCCTGGGTGCGGGTCTGCTCGCGACGGAGCAGGTCGCGCCGGGCGGCCTCAACCCGTTCTTGGCCGCGTTCGGTCTGCAAGGTTCGATGGCGCCGATCGGCATCGGCGCGTGGCTGGGCACCATCATGATCATCAACGTCTGGGGGCCGATCTGGCAGAACCAGAAAAAGATCCTCGGCATCGTCCCGGCCACCGACGAACAGAAGGTCAAGGCGCGCCGCGTCGCGTTCCTCGCCTCGCGCGTCAACACGATGCTCTCGATCCCGATGCTGTGGTTCATGGTGACCGGCCCGCACCAGTCGATCTACCACTAGACCGTCAGGACGATCTTGCCGACGTGCTCCGACGCCTCCAGGCGCCGGTGCGCGTCGGCCGTTCTTTCGAGCGGGAAGGTCGAGTCGACCAGCGGCGCGATCGGATCGCGCTTCGGGAGCAGCGGCCAGACCGTCGCCAGCAGTTCGGCGGCGATCGCCGCCTTCTGCGCGTCGGTGCGCGGACGCAGGCTCGAACCCAACACCGTCGCGCGCCGCTGCAGCAGCTTGCCGAGGTCGAGCTCGGCGGTCGTGCCGCGCATGGTGCCGATGACCGCGACGCGCCCGTCCAACGCGAGAGCCGCGACGTCGCGCGGGATATAGTCGCCTCCGACCGGGTCGAGGATGACGTCGACGCCGGCGCCGCCCGTCGCATCGACGACCGCGCGGACGAAATCCACCGCGCGATAGTCGAACGCGCGCTCCGCTCCGAGCCGCTCGCAGGCCGCGACCTTGCGCGGGCCGCCCGCCGTCGCGAACGCGCGCGCGCCGAAGGCCCGGGCGAGCATGATCGCCGTCGTGCCGATGCCGCTCGTGCCGCCGTGCACGAGAAACGTCTCGCCGGTCCGAAGGCGCGCGCGCCGGAACACGTTGTCGTAGACGGTGAACATGTTCTCGGGCAGGGTCGCTGCTTCGACGTCCGTCCAGCCGGCCGGGATCGGGAGGACCTGACCGGCCGCGACCGCGACGAACTCCGCGTAGCCGCCGCCGTTGCAGAGCGCGCAGACCCGGTCGCCCACCCGCCACTGCGTGACCGCGCTTCCGATCGCTGCGATGGTCCCGGCCGCTTCCAGCCCGAGTATCGGCGACGCGCCCGGCGGCGGCGGATACCTCCCCGCGCGCTGCATCGCATCGGCGCGCGAGACGCCCGCCGCGGCGACCGCGATGAGGAGCTCGTGAGGTGCCGGTTCCGGCTTCGGGACGTCTCCGACGCAGACCGATTCGGGGCCGCCGGGGACTCGGACGACGATCGCGCGCACGTCGCTACGGCTCGATCAGCATGGCGTCGCCGAAACTGAAGAACCGGTAACCCCGCGCGACCGCTTCGGCGTAGGCGGCCAAGATGCGTTCCCGTCCGGCCAGCGCGCTGACCAGGACCAGCAAGGTGCTCTGCGGCAGGTGGAAATTGGTGACCATCGCGTCGATCGCGCCGAACGCGAATCCGGGCGAGATGAAGATATCGGTCTCGCCGTCTCCGGCGACGAGCCGCCCGTGCGTCCGGATGTTGCCCTCGAGCGCGCGGGCGACCGTGGTGCCGACCGCGATCACCCGACGGCCCTCGGCCCTGGCGCTCCCGATCGCGGCGACGGTCGCCTCGGGCAAGAGGTAGGATTCGGCGTGCATGACGTGCTCGTCGACGCGTTCGGACTGCATCGGTCGGAAGGTCCCGAGCCCGACGTCGAGCACCAGCTTCGTCGTCTCCACGCCGCGCGCGGTCAGCCGCTCGAACAGCTCAGGCGTGAAATGCAGCGACGCCGTCGGCGCGGCCACGCTTCCCGGCGTCCGCGCGAAGACGGTCTGATAGCGCTCCTGGGCGTCGCTCGTGTCGTTGTGGATGTACGGCGGCAGCGGCAGCTTGCCGGCGCGCTCGAGCAGCGTCTCGAACGGGACGTTCAGATCGAAGGCCAGTTCGCGGACGCCGTCGTCTTCGTGGACGGCCGTGACGGTCGCGGAACCGAGATCTCCGAAGAGGATTCGAGCTCCGTCGCGCAGCTTGCGCCCGGGGCGCGCGAGCGCGAGCCAATGCACCGACGCCGGATCGTAGCGCGCGCGATCGGACGGCCGCAGCAGCAGCACCTCGGCCTTGCCGCCCGTCTCGCGCGTACCGAACAGACGGG
>JANWKW010000127.1 GCA_025451135.1 Vulcanimicrobiia bacterium
CGGGTTGAAGCTGTCCAAGTCGACGCCCATGATCGAGTTGATCGTGTTGATCATCGAGATGGCGTCGGCGCCCCCCTTGGCCGCGGCGCGCGCTCCGTAGCGGATGTCGGTGATGTTGGGCGTGAGCTTGACGATGACCGGGACGCGGGCGACTTCTTTGGTCCAGTAGGCGACCTGTTCGATGAGATCGGGATGCTGGCCGACGGCGCTGCCCATGCCGCGCTCGCTCATGCCGTGCGGGCAGCCGAAGTTCAGCTCGAAGCCGTCGATGTCGACCTCCTGCACGCGCTTGACGATGTCGTGCCAGGCCTTCTGGTTGCACTCGACCATCAGCGACGCGACCACGGCGCGATCCGGGAAGGCCGCCTTGCAGGCGGCGATCTCGCGGAGGTTGTCCTCGAGCGGACGGTCGGTGATCAACTCGATGTTGTTCATGCCGGCCATGCGGTTGTTCTTGTAGGTGAAGCTCGCGAAGCGCGAGGTCACGTTGGTGATCGGTTCGCCGAGCGTCTTCCAGACGACGCCGCCCCAGCCGGCTTCGAAGGCGCGCAGCACCTGATAGCCCGAGTTGGTCGGCGGCGCGGATGCGAGCCAGAACGGATTGGGGCTCTTGATACCGGCCAGGTTGGCGGTGAGATCTGCCATGGTTAGTTCGGTCCCTCGACTCTGGTCGCTTCGCTCCCGACGCTCGGGATGACAAGGTGCGCCGCGATTGCTGGTGATCGATCTGCCATGTTACGTACGTCCTACTACGGGCTGGGCGGGGTTGGCGCGGACGGGGTAGGCGGTGACTTTGCCGCTTTTGCGGCCGTGGGTGTGGCCGGCGGGGACGAGTTCCGGGAGCGGCGCGGGCGGAGGCAGTTGGCGTTCGGGCATGAGGTAGGCCTCGATGCTGCGGGCGGCGATCTTGCCTTGCTGGGCGGCTTCGACGACCATCGCTTCGCGTTGGCCCTTGGCGTAGATCGCGTCGCCGGCGGCGAAGACGCCCTTGCGGGTGGTCGCCATGTCGTCGGTCACGCGGACGACGCCGTCGTCGAGCGCGACGCCGAGCTTCTCGAGCGTGTCGAGCAGGCGCCCTTGGCCGATCGCGCTGATGACGGTATCTACGGCCTCGGTATATTCGCTTCCAGGGATCTGCACGAGCCGTTGGCGGTCCCTCGACTCCGCTTCGCTACGCTCGGGATGACACGTGCGGACGACCGTCAATCCCTCGTCGTCGATCTTCACGGGTGCGGTGAAGAAGCGGAACTCGATGCCTTCCTGTTTGGCGAACTCGTATTCGAAGTCGTAGGCGGTCATCGACTCTTCGCCGCGGCGGTAGTAGCAGGTGACGCGCTCCACGCCTAGACGCTTGGCGCAGGTGAGCGCGTCGATGGCGGTGTTGCCGGCGCCGATGACGGCGACATGGTCGCCGAGTTCGCCCTGGAGCGGCTTGCCGGTCTTGGCGCGTTCGATGAAGTCGAGCGCATCCCAGGCGCGTTCTTCGCCTTCGATCATCAGCGACGGGACGTTGCCCATCCCGCAGGCGATCACGACCGCGTCGAAGTCCTTGACCAGGTCGTCCATCTGCACGTCGACGCCGACGCGGGTGTTGGCGCGGACGGTGACGCCCATCCGCACGACTTGATCGGCTTCCCAGAGCGCGACCTCGGTGGAGAGACGGAACGGCACGATGCCGTAGGTGTTGAGGCCGCCCAGGTCTTCGTGGGCGTCGAAGATGGTGACGGCGTGGCCGTAGCGGCGCAGGTCGCGGGCGGTGGCGAGGCCGGCCGGGCCGCCGCCGATGATGGCCACCTTCTTGCCGGTATCCGGGCCGGGCTCGAAGACCATCTCGCCGGTCTGCCGCAGATGATCGGTCGCGTACCGTTGCAGGTCGCCGATGCGGATCGGGTTGTCGTCGTGGTGGTAGACGCAGGCGCCTTCGCACAGTTCGCTGACCGGACAGACGCGAGCGCAGGAGGCGCCCATCGCGTTGGAGTGGAGAATCGTGCGCGCGCTGCCCTTGAGGTTCCCGTCGGCGATCTGCCAGATGAAGCCGGGGATGTCGATATCGCTCGGGCACGCGTCCATACAGGGCGCGTCGTAGCAGTACAGACATCGCGAGGCCTCAATGGAGACTTCGAGCTTGGAAAGCGGCTTGTGGATATCCGCTCCCGGGAATGCTGTGTCCATCCTCACCAGTTCCGTAGACGTTATTTGTGCGTGGGGAAGCCGAGGTTCATGCCGGCGTTGGCGTCGTTCCAGCGGCTCGTGACGACCTTGTTGCGGGTGTAGAATTTGAATCCGTCGGGACCGTAGATGTTGAGGTCGCCGAACAGCGACGCTTTCCACCCGCCGAAGGAGAAGTAGCCGACCGGGACCGGGATCGGGACGTTGATGCCGACCATGCCGGCCTGGACTTCGTTCTGGAACTTGCGCGCGGCGGTGCCGCTGCGGGTGAAGATCGAGGTGCCGTTGCCGTATGGATTCTTCTCGATCAGCTCGAGCGCTTGTTCGAGCGTGTCGACGCGCAAGTTGATCAGCACCGGGCCGAAGATCTCTTCCTTGTAGATCGTCATATCGGTCTTGACGTCGTCGAACAGGGTCGGGCCGACGAAGAAGCCGTTCTCGTAGTCGAGCACGCGGATGTCGCGGCCGTCTTCGAGCAGGCTCGCGCCTTCGCGCTCGCCCTGCGCGATGTAGCCCTTGATCTTGTCGCGGGCGGCGGCGTTGACGACCGGGCCCATGTCGCTCGTGGGATCGCTGCCGGGGCCGATCTTGAGGCCGGCGATGCGTTCGCGGATCTTGGCCATCAGGGCGTCGCCGGCGCCGCCGACCGAGACGGCGGTCGAGATCGCCATGCAGCGCTGGCCGGCCGAGCCGTAGGCGGCGCTGACGGCGGCGTCGGCGGCGGCGTCCATGTCGGCGTCGGGCATGACGACCATGTGGTTCTTGGCGCCGCCCAATGCCTGGACGCGCTTGCCGAACTTGGCGGACTTCTCGTAGACGTAGTGCGCGATCGGGGTGCTGCCGACGAACGCGACGCTGGCGACGTCGGGATGCTCGATCAGCGCGTCGACCGCGAACTTATCGCCGTGGACGACTTGGAAGACGCCGTCCGGCAGGCCCGCCTCCTTCCAGAGTTGGGCCATCAACATCGAGGCCGACGGATCGCGCTCGGAGGGTTTGACGATGAACGCGTTGCCGGCCGCGATGGCGGGCGCGAACATCCAGACCGGGACCATCATCGGGAAGTTGAACGGCGTGATGCCGACGCACACGCCCACGGATTGCTTGAGCGAATACGTGTCGATGGTGTTCGAGACGTTCTCGGAGATCTCGCCCTTCATGTGGTGGGCCAGGTTGCACGCGAAGTCGATGACCTCGAGCGCGCGGGTGACCTCGCCGCCGGCGTCGCTGACGACCTTGCCGTGTTCGCTCGAGACGATCCGGGCGAAGTCGTCGGCGTGGGCTTTAACCAACCCCCGAAACGCAAAAAAGACCTCGGCGCGCTTGCCGAGCGGGGTGACGCTCCAGGCTTTATGGGCCTTCTTGGCGGCGGCCACGGCCTTGTCGATGATGGCCTGGTCGGCGAAGGCTAGGCGGGCTTGGACCTCGCCGCGGGCCGGGTCGAAGATGTCGCCGTACTTCGCACTATCGCCGGCGCCGACGACGGCACCAGAGATAAAATGCCCGACGGTCTTGGTGACGGCGGGTGCTTCCATCCAGGTCGGTTCTCCGGCAAAGGTCGTACTTCCCTTGTGTCTTGAGGTCAAGATAGTTTGGCGGAGGGGCCGGGTCAGCAGTACGCGTCCAGCATGACGATGCGCAGACCCGGGACGGCCGGGATCCGGGCGTCGTTGGTGAGGAAGACGGAGCAGCCGGCGGTTTTCGCCGTGGCGAGTTGGATGGCGTCCGCGGTCTTGACCTTCGCAGCGGCGCGGAGGCGCGCGGCCGTACGGAGCACCGGCAGCGTAAGATGCGCGAGGCGTACGCCGCGGGTTCGTGTGAGGAGCGCCTCGTAACGGGCGGCAAGCGCGAGATCGCCGGTGCGATAGGGAACGACCAGCAGCTCGAGGAGGGTGAGGGACGACGTGACGATCCGGCGATCGCTCCGTGCCACCGCTTCGAAGAGTTCGTCGACGACCGGCACATAACGTGGATGTTCCTCGACGAAGTAGATGAACGGCGAGGTGTCGACGGCGAGAAGGCCGTCGCCAAGATCGTCGATTAGTCCCACGAATCTCGCTCGGTCCTGACGTACTCGACCGCGTCGATACCGGCCCAGAGCTCCTTCCCGAGGCCTCGCAGATCGAGGATCGACTCTTCAGGTTGCGTGTCGAGCGCTTCGGACAGGAGGAACGACACCTCTTGGGCGATCGACCTGCGGTCCCGCTCCGCCCTGGCCTTCAGGCGCCGGTAAAGCTCGTCGGGTAGACCCTTTACGTTGAGCGTCGCCATTGATTCCTCCGTTTTGCCTCCATTTTACTACCCATGGATGGCAAGGGCAAGACGGGTACTTATTTGGTGTCTATTGCATTGACACGAATGCGTTGCCCCATGTACGATGCGGATATGGCGGACAAGCGGCGCTACAGTATGGCCGGACGGGCGGCGACGGCTCAGGCGACGCGCGAGCGGATCCGGACCGCGGCGGCCGAGCTCTATCGGGAGCGTTCGATCGCGGATTTCACGCTCGACGACGTCGCGCGCCGGGCCGGGACGACCGTCAAGACCGTGTTGCGCGCTTTCGGCAGTAAAGAAGACCTCGTGATGGCGGCCCTGACCACGCTCGCCAGATCCGGCATCCCGACGAAGCCGGCGGTGCCCGGCGACGTCGCGGCGGCGGTGCGCGAGATCTTCGATATCTACGAGACGGTCGGCGATCTGGTGATCGCGCGATTGAGCGACGAGCGCCGCCTTCCGGCGCTCAAGGCGTCGCTCGACGAAGGCCGTGCCGGACATCGCGAATGGGTGGCGCGCGCGTTCGAGCCCTTCATCCAGGCGGACGCCGGGCTCCTGGAGATGCTCGACGTGATCACCGACGTGTACGTCTGGAAGTTGCTGCGGCGCGACCGGCAGTTGGAGCGTGCGGCAGCGGAGTCCATCATGCTCGCGATGCTGCGAGCGGTTCTCGGAGGTGCGCGGCGTGGCTAAATTTCTTTGGCTGAATTGGTCGGGCGGCGGAAATCTGCCGCCCAGCCTGGGGATCGCGCGGACGCTGACGGAGCGCGGTCACGACATCGCGTTCGCGGGCCGGCCGGAGATGATCGGGCGTGTCCGCGACGCGGGATTCCGCGCGATCGAACTCGAGCGATCGTACGCGCAACTGGACCGGTACCCGGACGCGCCGACGGCGCGCATGGCCTGTTACCTCACGTCGCCGGAGGTCGTGGACGAGGTCCGTGCGACGATCGAGGCCGAGCGACCCGATATGCTGCTGATCGACGCGATGTTCCCGGCCGCATTCCAGGCCGCGGCCGACGTCGACGTCTCGTCGGTCGCGTTCTTCCATCACTTCCTGTTCCGGCTGCGCGACGAATGGAACGCGACGGGCGCGCGTCTGAACGGTATGCGTGAACGGGCCGGATTCGTGCCGCTGCCGCCGCTGGCGCGGTTGTGGCAGCGCTGCGACCGGCTGGTGGTGACGGCGCTCGCGCAGTTCGACACGCCGGCGGATCCGAACTGGGCATCGGTGCGCCACGTCGGTCCCGTGCTGGAGCAGGAACGTTGCGCGATCCCCGTGAGGCTGCCGTGGGACGACGATGCGGCCGTTCCGCTCGTACTCGTGAGCTTCAGCACGGCTCCCGAGCAGCGATCCCAGGAGAAGATCCAGCGCACTCTCGATGCGCTCGCGCCGGCACCCGTGCGCGTCGTCGTCACGACGGGAGGCGTGGTCGATCCGGACGAGTTGTCGATCCCACGCAATGCGTTCGCGGTGCCGTACGCGCAGCACGATCCGATCCTCCAGCGCGCGTCGCTGACGATCACGCACGGCGGCCACGGAACGCTGATGCGCGCGCTCAAACACGGCGTTCCGGCGATCGTGATGCCGGGAATGGCGCACGATCAAGGGCCGAACGGCCTGATGCTCCAGGAGCTGGGCGCCGGTCTCGCCTTGGCCCCGGATGCCGACCCCGCGGCCATCCGCGCGGCCGCCTCGGCGGTCCTATCGACGCCATCGTTTGCAGAACGCGCAAGACTTCTCTCGCGAGACCTGGCCGGCGCCGACGGCGCCGCGAAGGCCGCGACGGAGATCGAATCACTCCTATCGCTTCACATCGGAGGTTCCCGTGCATAAAGAACATCGCATCCATCACGTCGCGCCCGGCCAGGGCCCGTGCATCCAGTACGGCGGGCAGACGATGAACGTCAAGCTTTCGGCCGCGCAATCCAAGGGCGAACTGACGGTCATCGAGGACGTGATCCCGCCGAACGGCGGGCCGCCGCTGCACGTCCACGAGAAGGAGAACGAGAGCTACTACGTGCTCGAGGGAGCGTTCGAGTTCGTGTGCGGCGACGATCGCGTGAGCGGCGGACCGGGTACGTTCGTGTTCGCGCCGCGCGGCTTGCCGCACCGCTACCAGAATATCGGGTCGACGGACGGACGCGTGCTCTTCGCGTTCAGCCCGGCCGGTATCGAAGCGTTCTTCGCCGAGCTTGGCGAGCAGGTCGAGTTGAACCCGCAGATCATGACTTCGATCGCGAAGCGCCACGGCATCACGATCTGTGCCGCGTCGGTTCCCTTCGTAGCGACGTGATGGTCGCGCGGCGGACGGCTGGCGTCGGCGGCAGAGGTTGGTCGGCGTCCCTCGACTGCGCTTCGCTACGCTCGGGATGACAGGAGAGGGAGGTCGCTGCGCTCCCCTGTTCGCTCGACTGCGCTTCGCTACGCTCGGGATGACAGGAGAGGGAGGTCGCTGCGCTCCCCTGTTCGCTCGACTGCGCTTCGCTACGCTCGGGATGACA
>JANWKW010000128.1 GCA_025451135.1 Vulcanimicrobiia bacterium
CCTGAGCCCCAAGGAGATCGCCCAGGAGTCCGGACGGAGCATCTACACCGTCCAGGCCCACGTCCAAAATGCCATGGAGACTCTCGGTTGCCATGGCCGTCATTAGGCCGTCGTGGCGGCTCAACGTCTTGGCGTCATCGAGTCGTGAGGGCTATGAAAACTTTCTAGTGAATTTTCACTAGAGACGCGGCGCGCGTTCCCCGGTATGGTCGTATCAACGAACCCATCGCTGGAGCTCTTTACATCATTATGCTTACGCTAGCCGCCCTCATGGTCATCGTCGTCTGTGCCTCGATGCCTCCCACCCCGGTCGGCTAGAGCCGGCCGTTCAGTATGTCCGTTCTTACCGTTGCCGGTGTCGGTAGGACCCTCGGATCGACCCCTCGGTCGCTCCTCGCGTCCGCAGTCGAACACCTCCACGACGCAGCGCTGGTCGCCAATCCGGCGATCGACGTGCCGCTCGAAGTGCTCTTAGACCGCCTCTGTCTCTCGCTTGCGGTCGCGAAGCCCGTCGGCCTCGCCACCTGGGCGGAGCGCGAGGGCAAGCGATTTGGACCTGCTCCGGCCGCAGAGCTGGCCGGGGCCGCTTGCCACGCCATCGCCGGAGCCGCACGCACGTTCGAGGTCGACCACGGCCGTCTGCTTGCGACCCTGGAGATCCTCAAGGGCGAAATCGAGCGCGCGCTGGCGCCGATGCGTCAGGTGCCCTCCCCGGTCGCTCCCGCGCTCTCGGCCGAGGGGGCGGACGCCCTGCTGGCGATGCTGGCGGAGCGGGATAGCGCGACCTGCTCGCATTCCCGGGCGACCGGCGAATGGACGCGCCGGGTCGCCGAGGCGATGGGCTTCGATGCCGAAGCCAGTGCCTTCATCGAGCTGTGCGCCCTGCTCCACGACATCGGCAAGATCGGGACGCCCGACGCGGTGCTCTTCAAACCCGGGCCGCTGACCGACGACGAGTGGGCGGTCATGCGCGAGCACGCCGCCGCCGGCGGTCGCATCCTCGAACAGATCCCCTCGCTCGCCCATTGCGCGCCGATCGTCCGGGCGCACCACGAGCGGTACGACGGGGCGGGCTATCCGGACCGCTGCGCCGGGAACGACATCCCGATGGAAGCCCGGATCGTGGCGGTCGCCGACGCGTTCCACGCCATGATCAGCGACCGGCCGTATCGGCGGGCGATCGCTCCGCGGGCCGCCCTCACGATTCTGTCCGAAGGTCGCGGGACCCAATGGGACCCCGATGCCGTCGACGCGATGCTGGGCCTGTTCAAACGTGCGGCCAAACCGGCGTCGCGGTACGCCGATCAAAGAGTCTCCACCGCTTAGCCGTCCTCGGCGGTGGGGCATGCCCCAATATCGGGTTGTGGGCCGGGACGTCGCGATGCGGCGTCCCTCAATTTTTGTGCCACCCAGGTGGCACACCGAGGGTGCAGACTACGGGCATGTATCCGTACTTCATCGGCTCCGGCGTCCTCCTCGAAGCCGGGGCGAACGCCGGCTCCGTCCCCGCCACCCTGCATGCCCAGACCGACGCCGCGCTGGCAGCCTCGGTCCGCGCGGCCGCCGTCGACTTCGAAGGGGTGGGCCAGGCCGAGGTGGCCCGGCTGCTGGTGGTCGCGTCCGGCTGGACCAGTTCGGCCGTCGAGCGCACCGTGATGGCGCCGCTACGGGCGCGCGGCACGGCCACCCTGGCCGACGTCCTTGCTGCCCTGGCGCTCGCGGCCGGCGACGGCACCGTCCATCTCTTCTCGGGGTGGTTGCCGGGGCCGGACCTGGTCGAGGCCCTGGCAGTCCGGGCCGTCACCGTGATCGCCCATCCGCTGGCGTCCTTCGAGCGAGCCGCATTGATCACCGGGCAGCGCAGCCGGTCTCCGCTCGCGGCGTAACCCGGCGGGCGAAACGCCCGCTTCAGCCCCCTCACAGGGTAACGCGCCACGATGCACAGTAACAATGGATATGCTTCAACACGCACGCATCGCCGTCGTCGACGACGAACGCGCCGTTCGCGAAATGCTCGAACTCGGTCTCTCGCGCGAGGGCTATTCCGTCCGCACGGCCTCCGACGGCCAAGCCGCGCTCCAGCTCGTGCGCGAGTGGGAACCGGAGCTGATCGTGCTCGACATCATGATGCCGAAGATCGACGGCATCACGCTCCTGCCGATGCTGCGCGAGATCACGCAAGCGCCGATCCTGATGCTGACCGCCAAGGGCGAGACGGCCGATAAGGTGCAGAGCCTGAGCGCGGGCGCCGACGATTACCTGGTCAAACCGTTCATCTTCGAAGAGCTGCTGGCCCGGCTGCAGGCCAAGCTTCGCCGTCCGCAACTGATCGAGGAGAACCTGCTGCGCTGGCGCGAGATCGCGCTCGGTCCCGAGACGCGCGAGGTCTTCCGCGGCAAGGACCGCATCGAACTGACCCAGCGCGAGTTCGATCTGCTGGCCGTCTTCATGCGCGAGCCGCGTCGCGTGTTCAGCAAGGACCATCTGCTCGAACTGGTCTGGGGACACGACTTCGAGGGCGGCCCGAACATCGTCGAGACCTACATCTCCTATCTGCGCGCGAAATTGGATAGAGGCGACGATCCGTCGTTCATCCGGACGGTCCG
This sequence comes from Vulcanimicrobiia bacterium, assembly GCA_025451135.1. Lineage (GTDB taxonomy): Bacteria > Vulcanimicrobiota > Vulcanimicrobiia > Vulcanimicrobiales > Vulcanimicrobiaceae > JALYSX01. The sequence continues at coordinate 2,607 of JANWKW010000128.1, forward strand.
CGGCGTCGGCTACGGACTCTCGCAATAGCGCGCGTGCGTCAATCGATCGCGTCGCGCCTCTCGGCGCTCTACGCCACCCTGCTCGGGATCACGGTCCTGCTGGTGATCCTCGCCTCGTCGGTGGCGTTGGTCTACGAACTCGCCGGCTTTTCGCGCGACATCGTCTATGCGAAGCACGAAGAAGCCCGGGTGCTGGCCGAGCAGAACGCCTCCCAAGGCATTCCGCTCGCGAAGGCCGCGCCCGATATCGTGAAGGCGATCTCCGGCATCGGCCTGAGCGTCGCGGTCTTCGACCCCAAGGGCAGGTTCCTGGCCGGCGACAAGACGCTGCGGCCCGGCATCCTCGACCGCGTGCTCGCCGGTAAAGATTCCATCCCGATGGCGAGCACGCACGAGAGCGAGGTCGGCATCGCCGTCGAGATGCCGCCGGGGCCGCCGCCCGGCCAGCCGTTCGTCACGCCGTCGCCGGGGCAGGGCGCGCGCACGGTCGGCAAGATCGTCTACCACGAATCCTACGGGCTGTTCTCGAGCCGGGGCGGCGTCTTCATCCGGGGCGGCGGCCCGCCGGCGCCCGGCTCGCAGCCGCCGGAGCGCTTCTCGCTGACGGCGGTCGAGGGCGGGTACGTCGCGTTCGCTCCCTCGCTGCCATTGCTGCTGATCTCGCTGATCCCGTATTGGCGCGTGGTCGTCACGATCGCGATCGCGTCGATCCTGCTGTCGTGGTTCGTCGGGCGGCTGTTCGCGCGTCAGGCGCTGCAGCCGATCACCGAGGTGACCGCGTCGCTGCAGGCGCTGGCAGCCGGCGACTTCACCCAACGCCGGTTCGTGATGGGCGGTGGCGACGAGGTCGCCACCTTGACGGCGGCCTACAACGATGCGGTCGCCGGCGTCGCCGGCGCGATGGACGAGCGCAAGCGCGTCGAGGAACGGATGCGACAGTTCGTCGCCGATGCCGGTCACGAATTGCGCACGCCGCTGACGGTCATCGCGGGCTACATCGACGTGCTTCGACGCGGCGCGCTCGAAGAACCGACCATAGCGCGGCAGATCCTCGCGACCATGGCGCTCGAGAAGGAGCACATGCGCGTGCTGATCGATCGCCTGATGCGGCTCGCCCGGCTCGACGGAGAAGCTCCCCCGCGATCGGAGCCGATCGACGTGGTCGAACTGCTCCGCAGCCAGTGCGACGCCGCCCGGCGCTTGGACGAAGGCCGCGAGATCGACTACAGCGTGGACGGCCTGAACGAGGTCCGCGGCGATCGCGGCGAGCTCGGCGAAGCCATCTGGAACGTCGTCGAGAACGCGCTCAAGTACGCTCCCGAAGGCTCGATCCATCTGCGCGCGACGGCGATCGACGGCGTCCCCACCATCATCGTTCGCGACGAAGGTCCGGGCATGACCGAAAGCGCCCGCCTGCACGCGTTCGAGCGGTTCTATCGCGGCGACGAACGCGGCGAGATCGTCGGCAGCGGGCTGGGTCTGGCCATCGCCAAGCGAGCGGTCGAGCGCGCCGGCGGGACCATCTCCATCGACAGCGCGCCCGGTCACGGGACGACCGTCACCATCCGGCTCTCACCCGATTCTAACGGCGCGCTCTGAACGTAGGCCGTCCTCTCAGCCCTCTCTCACCCCGACTCGGATACTGTTAGGAACATCGTGATGCATCGCATGATGGCGCTCGTGTGCGCCGCCGTTATCGCCCTCGCTTCGGTCCCGCTTCCGGCTTCGGCCCAGAGCGATGCCGGTGAGATCCGGATCGCCGTGACCGACGCGGTCACCAAGTCGCCGGTCGAACTCGCCCGCATCCTCCTGGACGGTCCGGTCATCACGACCGAGTTCTCCGGCAAGAACGGCCAGGTGCGCTTCATCGACGTGCCCGACGGCATCTACCGCGCGCGCGTCGTCAAACGCGGCTACTCCTCGGTCACATCGGCCGAGTTCGAAGTCCTGGGCGGGAAACTGGTCTCGGTCACCGTCGCGCTCGCGCCGGATACCGGCACGCTCCACGTCATCGCGACCGTCACCTCGCGGTCCACGGCCACCGTCTCGAGCAGCTCGCTCTCCGAGGATTCGGCGCAGCGGAAGCTCTCCGACGATCTGGCCGGCGCGCTCAACAAGCTCTCCGGCGTGAGCGTGACGACGTCGTCGGACGATGCCGATGCGACCCAGACGATCTCGCTCGAAGGTCACGACGCCAGCCAGACGCAGCTCAGCCTCAACGGCATCCCGCTCAACGCGCCCGGCGCGGCCGGCAACCTGCGCGGCTACTCGACCGATCTCTTCAGCGGCGCGTCCGTCAGCTTCGGCCCGCAGGTCGGCGGCCTCGGAGGCGGCGTCAACTTCCGCACGCTCCAGCCGACGCTGAGCTGGCAGTCGATCACGCAGCTCTCGACGGGCAGCAACGGCAAGTACAACTATTCGTTCGGCGAGACCGGCTCGTTCGGCAAGCTCGGCATCGCCGCGCAGTCGACCTACCGGAGCACGCCCAGCCTGGTCGACGGCATGCGCTATCTCGACGCGAGCGGCCTCGACTACGTCCACGACGGCGACCGGACCTCGCGCGGTGCGCTGCTGATGCTCCGCTATCGCATCAGCGACGCGCAGACGATCACCGCGCAGTACATGGGCTCGCAGAACTCCTCGGCGCTGGTCTGCCTGCACGAGAGCGGCGGACTGCCCTGCGGCTACGGACCGGGCAACACCAACAGCAGCAGCTTCGGCCTCTATTCGCTCACGGACACCGCGCTGATCGGCGACACCTCGGTGCAGGCGGCGGCGTTCGGCACGACCGGGAGCTTCAACACGGACGAACTCGCGCGTTACAGCAACGGCGTACCCGCTCCGATCGGCTACGTCTCGTCGCTGCGGTCGTTCGGCTACTCGGTCTCGGCGCAGCTGCCGGCCAAGGAACGCCACACCATCTCGCTCAGCGCCAACGGTTCGACCAGCACCAACACGACGACGCCCACGGTCGCGCTCGCCGCCCCCTTCTACAACGGCTCGCAGAGTTCGAGCTACGGATCGCTTCAGGTCTCCGACTCGATCCGTTCGAACACCAAGCTCACGCTCAACGAGTCGTTCGGGCTGAGCCGCGCGAGCAACGCGCCCGCGTCGATCCTGGCCTCGGTCTCGGCGTATTGGAAGCCCACCTCGGTCGACTCGTACGCGGCCTCCTATTCGGTCGGCGGCTCGGGCGGCCGCGCCGGCCGTTCCTCGATCCTCACCGACCCGACGTCGCTGCGCTTCGACTGCAACGGCGACACCGCCAGCGGTTCGGCGCCCGGGGATCAACCCGGCGCGTCGTCCTCGACGTCTGCGCGCTTGAGCTACACGCACGCCTGGAAGGGCGCATCGCTCTCCGGCTCCCTCTACCGACAGTCGCAGGTCGACGTCGTGCTCCCGACCCTGGTGAACGGCTCCGTGCTGCAGACGCTCGGCGTGCTGCCGCCCGGCTACGTCGGCATCGTGCAGGGGATCTTCCGGTCGCCGGCCGGCTGCAACGCGCCGCCGAGCGTGCCGTTCGGCGCGCAGAACCTGTACTTCCGCACGCCCATCGGCGGCGCGGTGCGCCTCTACGAAGGCGCCTCCGTCTCCGGGTACTTCACCCTCGGGAACCTGGTCGCGCAGCCGTACTACGACGTCTCGGTGGTCCAGGCCAACTCGTCGGACATCCGCATCAACAACCCGTACTCGACGACCATCTCGGGGACGCAGCTTCCGGGCCAGCCGCTCCATCGCGCGGGATTGACGCTGGACTATAAGGCCAAGGGCTCGGCGCTGGAATGGATCGCGGACGCGCAGTACACCGGCTCGAACAACGGCAACGACTTGCCGGCGTATACGACGTTCGATGCCGGCGTGCAGGCGACGCTCAAGCGCGGCACGCTGACCTTCGCGATGAGCAACATCACGAACGCGTACGCGGGGATCTTCGCATCGCCGCTCAACGCGGTGCCGCAGCAGACGGCGGGCGGCTTCCTGGTGCCGACGCTGGCTTCGCCGCTGGCGCCGCGGTCGGTCTCGTTCACCTATAACTTCAAGACCGGCGCCGCGCCGAGCGCATCGGGTGCTCCGCCCGATCTGAGCAACGGCGGAGACGGCGGCCGCGGCGGTCGCGGCGGCGGCCGCGGAGGCTTCGGCCGGTTCGGTCAGCCGCTTCCGGCCACGGCTCCGGCCGATCCGTTCGCGGTGGCGGCGTCGCAGGCGTGCACGAGCGATGGGCAGGCGCAAGCCAAGGCCGTCCTCGATCCGATCAAGGCCTACGTCGCGCAGATCGAAGCGGCCAAGACGCCGGCCGGCTATCCGGCGACGGTGCCGGCACCGGCGATCCCGAACGTGACCGTGACCTATCACGGCTTGGGCTCGACGTACGCGCTCTCGATCGTCGATAAGAGCGCCTCGCGACTGCGCGCCGTCTTCCCGTGCCTGACGCTGCACGTCGCGACCCAGGACGACGTGAAGAACCGCAATCTCTATCAGCCGCCGAACTCGGTGTTCTTCGTGCCGTCGATCACGTTCATGCCGAGCGTCGGTCTCTACTTCGCGCAGCGCCCGCCCCAGAGCGGTCAGGAATCGTTCCGGCTCTACAAGCTGCCGACCACGCCGCCGAAGGCGCCGTTCGCGGTGATCGCGAGCGACCGGTGCACGGCCGATCTCAAGGGCACGGCGACGCAGCTGCTGGGCGAACTGCAGAAGCACTTCGCGACGGGCGCGCCGACGCCGTCGTGGACGATCACGCCGCACGTCCAGAAGAGCGGCACGTCCTACGAACTCTCGAGCGACGACGTCAGCGCGATCCCCGCGATCCTGCAATGCGGCCGAGTCGCGACCGCTACCCGCGACGACCTGGTCGCGATCGGTTGGGACACGCCGGCGCCGACGCCGGCACCGGGCGCGCGCGGCGGCGGCGGATTCCGCGGACTCAGCTACGCGCCGGCGCTGGGGATCTACTTGGAGCGCAACAATCCCGTGCAGGGCGGCCCGGCCGCACCGACCCCGTCGCCTTCGCCGGGCCCGACGTCGAGCCCGACGCCCTAACGGCCGCCGGCCAGGTCGACCATCTCGCGCATGCGCGGATGGTCGCCCGGGATCGTCGTCACCCACGCATCGAACGGCGGCACCGGTTCGCCGACCCGGAACAGGAAGTACCAGGCGTTCATCTCGCCCATGAACGTGAAGCGCCGCTTGAGATCCTTCGCGAGGGCCGCGTACGTCGGGAAGCCGCGCAGATACGCCGCGATCCCGCCTTCGGCCCGATCGAGTTCGAGCAGCGCGCGCGCGTTCTTGATCGTAGCGGCCACTTTTCGCGGGCTCCGGAGCACGCCCGGCGTCTCGAGCACGCGTTCGGTCTCCATCTCGCCGTACGCGGCCACCCGTTCGCAATCGAAGCCATCGAACGCGCGTACGTACGCGCCCCAGTGCAGCGCGATCTGGCGCCAGCTCAGGCCGGTCTGGAAGACCGCGCGCGTCATCACCGCGAGATAGTCGCCCGCCCGCTCCGGGACGATCACCGGCGGGATGGTCGGGACGGCGTCGTCGGCCGAGTCGGCCACTACGGCGCGTTCGACGCCGCGTCGAGCGCGAGCGCGGTCATCATCGCGACGCCGGTCGGCAGCGCGGCCTCGTCGATGTCGAACAGGCCGGAATGATGCGGGTGCGACGACGCCGCGCCGCCCGAGGCGCCGAGCGTGTAGAAACATGCGGGTACGCGTTCGGCGAAGAAGGAGAAGTCTTCCGCTCCCATCAGGGCGTCGGCCGCGAGCACGCGTTGCGCGCCGACGACGCGCTCCGCGAGCGCGCGCGCGTAGGCGGTCTGATCGGGATCGTTGGCGGTGACCGGATAGCGCCACAGATAGCGATAGCGGTAGTCGGCTCCCGACGCGTCGCAGCAGCCGCGCAGGACTCGCTCGATCCGTCCCGGCATCGCTTCGCGGACCTCGGTCGAGAACGCGCGTACCGTGCCGAGCATCGAACAGGTGCGCGGGATGACGTTGTGGATCGTCCCGCCGTGGATCGAACCGACGCTGACGACGGCCGGTTCGAGCGGATCGATCTGACGCGAGACGACTTTCTGCACCGACGTCACGAACTCGGCCGCGACCAGGATCGGATCGATGGTGTCGTGCGGGGCGGATCCGTGTCCGCCTTTGCCGAGGATGTCGATCTCGATGGAGTCCGAGGACGCATACATCGGACCGGCTCGGAAGCCGAGCGTGCCGGTCGGATACTTCGAGGAGAGATGCAGTCCGTAGGCGCGCTCGATGCCGAAGCGTTCGATCACGCCATCCTCGATCATCGCCTTCGCGCCGCCCAGGCCTTCTTCGGCCGGCTGGAAGAGCAGGCAGAGCGTCCCGCGCAGCTCGTCCCTGCGGTCCGCGATCAGGGCGGCCGCACCCAGCAGGATCGCGACGTGGCCGTCGTGGCCGCACGCGTGCATCGCGCCGTCCACCGTCGAGCGGTACGAGCTCTCGACCTCTTCGTGTACCGGAAGCGCGTCCATATCGGCGCGCAGCATGATGGTGCGGCCCGGCCGCGAGCCGCGCAGGAGCCCGACGACGCCGGTACCGCCGATGCCGGTCGCCACGTCGTATCCGAGCGCGCCCAGACGGTCGGCCACGATTCCGGCCGTACGGTGCTCGGCGAAGCCTAGTTCGGGATGCCGGTGGAGATCGCGACGCAGCGCCACCACCTGATCGGCGAGGATGGTCGGAACGTCGATCGCGGTCATGGAAAGGAGATTGGCAGGGGGCCGAACATACCCCTCGCTACGTCCCCAAGCCGCAGCGGATGGACAGGATGACCAAGACCGAACTCTACGCCGAATACGGCTCGTATCACGCGGATCCGCGCAACCGGCTCTGCCACGCGTTCGGCATCCCGCTGATCGTGCTCGGGGTGCTCGGCCTGCTCGCGAGCGTGCGCCTCGGACCGGTCGATCTCGCGATCCCGGTGGCGATCCTCGTGCTGATCTACTACGCGACCGTCTCGCCGCGCGGGGCGCTCGTCTCGCTCGTCTTGTTCGCCGCGCTCTATCTTGTGGCGGTCCATCTCTCGTGGCCGTGGAGCGCGGCGGCGTTCGTCGTCGGCTGGGTGTTCCAGCTGGTCGGCCATCGCATGGAGGGCAACAAGCCGAAGTTCCTCGAGAACCTGACCTACCTCGCCATCGGCCCGCTCTATTTCTTCGAAGAGACCTATCAGGAGATCACCCGTGCACGTCGATGAGATGCTCGTCTGCGCGGACTGCGGACGGCAGTTCGCCTTCACGGCGGGCGAACAGAAATTCTACGAGGCGAAGGGCTTCGCCAACAAGCCGACCCGGTGCGTCGACTGCCGCGCGGCCCGAAAAGCGATGCGCGCGACGACGGCGGCGCCGGGCGGCGAGCCCGGCGTTGCGCGACCGCGCGAGACGTTCCATGCGACCTGCAGCAACTGCGGCGGCGCGGCCGAGTTGCCGTTCCAGCCGCGGGGCGATAAGCCGGTGTTCTGCCGCGACTGCTTCGGGGCCAAGCCCTCGTATCGCTGACCGCCCGGGGGCGAAGAAGAAAGAGAAGAGCCCGCCGCGATCGCGACGGGCTCTTTCGTGTTCGATCCGGCCGGAGCCGATTCGAGACGGTTACCGACTAGCGGTAGCTCGGACGGCTCGAGAAGCAGTCGCGGCAGTAGACCGGCTTGTCGCCGCGGGGCTGGAACGGAACTTCCGCCACGCCGCCGCACTGGCTGCAGGTCGCCTTGAACATCTCACGGTTTCCGCCGCCGCCGCCCGTACGGGCGCCGCCGCCGCTGCCGCCCTGGCCGGCTTTGCGGGCCGCGCGACAATCGGTGCAACGGTTGGGCTTATTCTGGAAGCCCTTCGAGGCGTAGAATTCCTGTTCGCCCGAGGTGAACGTGAACTGACGGCCGCAATCGACGCAATTCAGTGTTTCGTCTTGGTACATGTGTAAACGAGTCTCCTTATGACTTGTTGTCCGGTTCCGACTCGTCTAGTACTGAATGGTATAGCGCGATCTCGAAAGCCTGGTAGGTGCCTAACCTTACCATGGTCGGACGAAAAAGCAAATAGGGCAGAGGCGACCGGGACTCCTTCTTAAGTCGCACCCCCTCTTGGGAGCCTGCTTCCAGAGGCTTTCGCCTCGAGCCCTCGGTCCCCGGGGGAAAGGGTCCCACGCCAAATACCGGCATCCCGGGCACGCGGACCCACCGATCGTAAGCGGGCACGGCTCGAAGGACGTTCCCATAGGAACGGTTCGGGACATCCTCAAAAAACTTCGAGGGAGTTCGTCATGCACCACGACCGCACGCCGACGTCGTAACGGTCGAGGTCCCCGGTTCGAACAGCTAGTCTTACCTGGAGGCGAGGCGCGCGAGACCTCCGCCGCGGTTGAGCGCCAGGAGCGATTCGATCGTCGGGATCACCCGGAAACCTCCACGGCGGCGTCCTTGCGCGGCCAGACGAGCGTGATCGCGACGACGATGACGACGTTGACGACCAGCGCGAGCAGGCCGATGTTGACGCCCCACGGCGTCGGGTCGGCGTGTTCGTAGAAGATGGTGAGCACCGTCAGCAGGCCGCCGGCGATGCCGGCCGCGATCGCGCGGGCGGGGACGCGCCGCCAGACCAGACCGAAGATCAGGCCCGGCATCAGCTGCGTGATGCCGTTGTAGTAGAACAGCAAGAGGTCGACGAGCGTCTTGCTGTAGATGAGCCACAGACCGAGCGCCAAGACCGCGAGCGAGAGCACGGCCATGCGCGTCGCGAACGTGCGCGCGCGATCGCCGGTCGCGATCCCCAGGCCGTCGCCCAGGACGTTCTTCACGAGATTCGACGCGCCGCCCAGCAGCAGCCCGGACGCCGGGACGAGGGCGGCGAGCGAACCCGCGGCCGCGATGAAGCCGACCACCCAGGCCGGGTAATAGCGCTGCACGACGAGCACGAACGACTGGTCGGCGGCGCCCGGCTTCATGCCCGGGACGATCAGCAGCGCCGCGAAGCCGGCGAAGAACACCAGCAGCAGGACGATCTGATAGACCGGCATCCAGATCGCGTTCTTGCGCAGCGTGTTGCCGTCGCGCGCGCTCAGGATGGCGGCCATGTTCTGCGGTCCGGCGAAGAAGCCGATCGCGGTCAGCGCGACCGTCGTGACGAACCAGATGACCGAGTGGTTCGTCGGCGTCGCGACCAGCGTCAGCCAGGTCGGGTGCGCGCTTTGGATGCGGTCGAACATCGCGCCGTACGATCCGAAGAATCTCAGCGGGATCGCGACGCCCGCGAAGATCACGCCGGCCAACACCAGTCCGTCCTTCACGACGCTCGCCCATGCGGTCCCGCGCAGACCCGCGCTGAAGACGAACAGAGCCATCATCAGGAAGCCGATCGCCACGCCGACGCGCGCATCGTAGGCGTTGTAGCCGGCGATGGTGAGCAGGATCTGCAGTCCGGTCAGCTGCAGCGTGACGTACGGGATCAGGAAGAAGAACTGCAAGGCCCCGATCGCGACGCCCAGCCGGCGGCTCCCGAACCGGTCGGCGAAGTAGTCGCCGCTGGTGAGCAGTCCGCGGGCGTGGCCGACGTCCGAGATCCCGGGCAACAGGAAGTAGCCGATGATGTACCCGATCGTCCCGTACGCGAGGATGTAGAAGGCCGCCGCGCCGTAGCTGTACGCCCAGCCGGCCGCGCCTAGGAACGTGAAGGCGGTGTAGACCTCGCCCGCGAGCAGCAGCCACAGGAAGAACGCGCCCAGCGACCGGCCCGCCACGATGTACTGATGCGGGTCCATCGGGATGCGCCGGACCGAGTACAGCGCGAACGCGATCGTGCCGCCGACGACCAGCCCGACGATGGACAGCGCGACGATCGCCGGGCTCACGGGTTCGCTCGCCCTTCGAGGCGGTAGATGAGCGAGAGGCTGACCGGCGCCAGGATCGTGCCGAGGATGATCCACGCCAAGAGGAACGGCAGGCCGAAGATGCGCGGTTCCACGCGATTGGCGAACGGGATCCCGACGGTCAGCATCGCGGGCACGAGGCACGCGAGCACGACCCTCAGGACGCGCGCGCCCTTGCTCACGCTCCCAACATCACGCGCGCGGCGTTCCACCCGGCGGCCCCCATCACGCCGCCGCCCGGATGCGCGGCCGCGCCGCACATGTAGAGGTTCTTGACGGGCGTGTTGTAGCTGGCGAAACCGGGAACCGGGCGGAAGGCGAAGAGCTGGTGCAGCGGCATCGCGCCTTGGAAGATGTTGCCGCCGGTCAATCCGAAGGTCGTCTCGATATCGACCGGGCTCAAGATCTGGCGCGCCGAGACCGACGCGGTGAAGCCGGGCGCATACCGCTCGACGATCGCGAAGCAGCGATCGGCGAAATCGTCCTTGATCGCCTGCGTCCACGGTCCGCCCTTGAGCGTATACGGAGCGTACTGGACGAACATGCTCATCAGGTGTTTGCCGGCCGGCGCGACCGTCGGGTCGACCGCCGACGGAATGGTGCATTCCACCACCGGTTCGCGCGACGGCATGCCGTACTTGGCATCGTCGTAGGCGCGCTCGATGAAGTCCTGATCGGGGCACAGATGCACGGTGCCGCGATGTTGCGGCCCGGCCGACGTGCCGGGACACGCGGTGAAGTCGGGCAGCGCGTCGAGCGCGACGTTGATCTTGACCGAGGCGCTGTCGTAGGCGATGCGCGCGACCGCGTCGCGGAAGGCGGGCGGGAGCGTCTGCGCATCGAGGAAGCGTTCGAAGGTGTGGTGCGCGTCGACGCCGCTCGCGATCTTCTTGGCGCGGAACTCCTGGCCGGTCGTCAGGGCCACGCCGGTCGCGGCGCCGCTCTTGGTGAGGATCGTCGCGACCTCGGCTTCGGTGCGGATCTCGACGCCCAGATCCACGGCCGCCTTCGCGAGCGCTTGCGTCAGGCCGCCCATGCCGCCGCGGACGTAGCTCCAGACGCCGCGTTTGCCGTTGGTCTCGCCCATCACGTGATGGAACAACACGTAGGCCGTGCCGGGCATCGAGGGCGCGGCGAATGCGCCGATGATCGCGTCGGTCGCGAGCGTGCCTTTGAGTTCTTCGGATTCGAACCAGCGGTCAAGGATCGGACGCGCCGCACCCGTCAAGACCTCGATCGCCTCGCCCATCGCGGGTCCGAGCTTCTGGAGCGCGCGCCCCATCTTGCCGGCCTCGAAGAGTTGACCGAGGCTCGGCTTGATCAGGTTCGGCGGGATCTGGGTGAGCGTCGGCTCGACCACCGAGGCGACCCGCTCGAGCATGGCTTCGTAGCGCGGGTAGTTCTCGGCGTCCTTCGTGCTGAATTTGGCGACGTTGGCGACGTCCGAGGCCGGATCGGCGCCGAGCATCAGATAGCGGCCGTCCAGGAACGGCGAGAACGACGCCGGGTTGCGTTCGACCGCCTCGAACCCGTACTCCTTGAGATGCAGATCGCGGATGATCTCGGGGCGGAACAGGCTGTTGACGTAGGCCGCGGTCGAGACCTTATAGCCGGGGAACGTCTCTTCGGTCACGCACGCGCCGCCGACGATGGAGCGTCGCTCGAGGACCAGTACCTTCCACTTCGCCCGGGCCAAGTAGCAGGCCGTGACGAGGCCGTTGTGGCCTCCGCCGATGATGATCGCGTCGTAGGTCGTGGAAGCCGGCATGGGTCCGATGGTACGGCCCCAGGGATAGGCGCCCCTCTGCCCTAAGCCGGGGAGCGATGACCGCCAAGAACACCGGGCTCGACCCCGACTTGCACGACTACATCCTGCACTCGACGCTGCGCGAGGCCGACGTGCTGCGCGCGCTGCGCGAGGAGACCCACGCGAGCATGGCCGACGCCGGCATGCAGATCGCGCCCGAGCAGGGCCAACTGATGGCATTGCTGGCGCGCGCGATCGGCGCGAAGCGCTATCTCGAGATCGGCGTCTTCACGGGGTACTCGTCGCTGGCGATGGCGCTGGCGCTGCCGGCCGACGGCCGCGTGGTCGCGTGCGACGTCAGCGAAGAGTACACCGCGATGGCGCGGCGTTCTTGGGAGCGCGCAGGCGTGAGCGAGAAGATCGATCTGCGCATCGCGCCCGCCCTCGAGACGCTAGCGGCGTTGAAGGCGACCGGCGCCGAGCCGTTCGACATGGCCTTCGTCGATGCCGACAAAGAGAACGTCGACGCGTACTACGAGGCCGCGCTCGGGCTGCTGCGTCCGGGCGGGCTGTTGCTGATCGACAACGTGCTATGGGGCGGACGCGTGCTCGACGACGAGCCGAGCGAGAGCACGCGCGCGCTCGTGGCCGTCGTCGCCAAAGCGCACGCCGACGAGCGGGTCGACGTCTCGCTCGTGCCCGTGTCGGATGGGATCCTGCTCGCGCGCAAGCGATGAGGATCGTCTGCGTCGGCGGCGGCCCGGCCGGCCTGTACTTCTCGGTCTTGGCCAAGCGGCGCCATCCGGAGTGGAGCGTCCGGGTGCTCGAACGCAATCGCCCGTTCGATACGTTCGGCTGGGTCGTGGTCTTCTCGGACGCCACGCTCGACAATCTGCGCGCGGCCGACGCGCAGACGCACGACGCGATCGTGCGGGCGTTCGCGCACTGGGACGACATCGCGATAACCATCGGCGATCGGCGGATCGTCTCCGGCGGGCACGGATTCAGCGGGATCGCGCGCAAGCGTCTCCTCGCGATCCTGCAAGAGCGCGCGAGCGAGGTCGGCGTCGAGTTGGCGTTCGAGACCGAGGTCGACGATCTCGCGGGGCTCGGCGACGCCGATCTGATCGTGGCCGCCGACGGCGCCAACAGCCGCATCCGCGCCGCGCGCGCGGACGCGTTCGCGCCCAGCCTGGATCGCCGGAAGTGCCGCTTCGTCTGGCTCGGCACCACGCTGCCGCTGGATGCGTTCACGTTTCTGTTCGAACGCACCGAGCACGGCTGGTTCGCCGTGCACGCCTACCGGTTCCAGGACGACGTACCGGCGGGGACCGCGGTGAGCACGTTCATCGTGGAATGCCGTGAAGAGACCTGGCTCGCGCACGGGCTGGATACGGCCGGGACCGCCGAGACGATCGCGTTCTGCGAGCGGCTGTTCGCGCGGCATCTGGACGGGCATCGCCTGGTCGCCAACTCGGCCCACCTGCGGGGCCGGGACTGGCTCAACTTCGTGCGGGTCGCCAACGACCGCTGGATCGACGGCAACGTGGTGCTGCTCGGCGACGCGGCCCACACCGCCCATTTCTCGGTCGGGTCGGGGACCAAGCTCGCGATGGAGGATGCCATCGCCTTGGCCGACGCCCTGGATGCCGGCGGCCCGCTGCCCGTCCGGCTGGCCGGGTACGAGGCCGCCCGCAAGCTCGAAGTCCTCAAGCTCCAGAACGCCGCCCGGAACTCGACCGAGTGGTTCGAGAACGTGGCCCGCTATGCCGGGCTGCCGGCCGAGCAGTTCGCCTACAGCCTGCTGACCCGCAGCCAGCGGATCGGTCACGAAAATCTCCGCCTGCGCGATGAAGCCTATGTCGAGCGGACGGAACAGTGGTTCGCCACGCGCGCTACGGAGCGCACGGCAGTCGGGGGGATGACGACACAACGAGCGTCGATTCCGCCGATGTTCACTCCCGTCCGTTTGCGTCAACTCACGTTGCGCAACCGCGTTGTCGTCCCGCCCATGGACACCTACAGCGCGGTCGACGGAACTCCCGACGACTTCCACCTCGTCCACCTGGGGGCGCGCGCGCTGGGCGGCGCCGGCCTGGTGATGACCGAGATGACGTGCGTCTCGCCCGAAGGCCGCATCACGCCGGGGTGCACCGGTATGTATACCGCGGCGCATCGCGACGCGTGGGCCCGCATCGTCGCCTTCGTCCACGAGCGCAGCGACGCCAAGATCGGCCTGCAGATCGGCCACTCGGGACCGAAAGGCTCGACCAAACTGATGTGGGAGGGGATGGACGAACCGCTCGACGCCGGCAATTGGCCGGTGGTCGGCCCCTCGGCGATCCCCTACGCCCAAGGCAACGCCGTGCCGCACGCGCTGACGCGAGCGGAGATGGATGCGATCCGCGACGAGTTCGTGCGGGCCGCGCGGATGGGAGACGAAGCCGGTTTCGACCTGCTCGAGGTGCACGCCGCCCACGGCTATCTGCTCTCGTCGTTCATCACGCCGCTGCGCAACCGGCGCACCGACGAGTACGGCGGGACGCTCGAGAACCGGCTGCGGTATCCGCTCGAAGTGTTCGCCGCCGTGCGCGCCGCCTGGCCGGAGGACAAGCCGATGTCGGTGCGCATCTCCGCGACGGACTGGCATCCCGACGGCATCACCGAAGAGGATGCCGTCGAGATCGCGAGAGCCTTTAAAGCGGCCGGCGCCGATCTGATCAACGTCTCGACCGGCCAGACCGACCCCCGGAGCAAGCCGGTCTACGGCCGGCTCTACCAGACGCCGTACGCCGACAAGATCCGCAACGAAGTCGGGATCGCAACGCTCGCCGTGGGCAACGTGACCGAGGCCGACCAGGTCAACGCGATCGTCGCCGCCGGCCGCGCCGACCTGGTCGCGCTCGGGCGCCCGCACCTGGCCGATCCCGCCTGGACGCTCCACGCCGCCGCCGCCCTCGGCTACACGGAACAATCGTGGCCGGTGCAGTATCTCCCCGGCAAGATGCAACTCGAGCGCAACCTCGCCAAGGCGAAAGAGTGATGGCGAGCGCCGACGTTCGCAAGCGCCACGCGCTCGTCACCGGGGGCAATCGCGGCATCGGATTGGCGGTCGCGGCCGCTCTGGCGGGGGCCGGAGCGCGCGTGAGCGTCGTGAGCAGGTCCGGGTTTGCGCATGAAAGCGGCGCGGGATTCTTCCACGCGACCGCCGACATCTCGGACGAAGCGCAGATCGCGGCCGCCTTTGCCGCGTGCCGGAAGGCGAACGGGCCGGTGGAGATCCTGGTGAACAACTCCGGCATCGCGCAGTCGGCGCCGTTGGCGCGGACGACGACCCAGATGTGGGACCGGATCATCGCGACCAATCTGACCGGGACGTTTCTCTGTACGCGCGAGGCTTTGGCCGATATGATCCCGGCGAAGCGGGGCCGCATCGTCAACGTCGCCTCGATCGCCGGGCTCTACGGCGCGCCGTATATCGGCGCATATGCCGCCTCCAAACACGGGGTCGTCGGGCTGACCCGATCGCTGGCCGAAGAGCTGCGGGAGTTCGGGATCACCGCGAACGCGCTCTGCCCCGGCTACGTCGAGACGGACATGATGCAGCAAGCCATCACGAACATCGTCAAGCATACCGGCGTCACCCCCGAGGCGGCCCGCGCGCAGTTGGCGCAGACGAACCCCGGCGGCCGGATCGTGCACGTCGACGAGGTCGCAGCCGCGGCCATGGCGCTCATCGAGGGCGACGCCACCGGGGAGTGCGTCGTGCTTCCCGCCGAGACGACCGCATGACCGACGGCCTTCGCATCGTCCAGGACGGCGCGGTCCTCTCGATCATCCTCGACCGGCCGGAGCGCAAGAACCCGCTCACGTTCGCGATCTATGCAGAGCTGCGCGATCGCTTTCGCGCGCTTGCGGACGACGCGTCCGTCAAGGCGGTCGTGCTCTCCGGGAGCGGCGGCGACTTCTGTTCGGGCGGCGACGTCCACGAGATCATCGGACCGTTGACGACCTCGACGCCGGACGAGTTGTTGGCGTTCACGCAAATGACCGGGGATACGGTCAAGGCGATGCGCGCCTGCCCGCAACCGATCGTCGCAGCCGTCGACGGCGTCTGCGCCGGAGCGGGCGCGATCCTGGCGATGGCATCCGATCTGCGCTACGGCACGCCCTCGGCGAAGACCGCGTTCCTGTTCGTCCGCGTCGGGCTGTCGGGCGCCGACATGGGCGCGTGCGCGCTGCTTCCGCGCATCGTCGGCCAGGGCCGCGCCGCGGAGCTGCTCTACACCGGCCGCGCGATGACCGCGGACGAAGGGCTCGCCTGGGGTTTCTTCAACCGCCTCGCTTCTTCGGACGATCTGCTCGCGGAAGCGATGACCACCGCCCGCGACATCGCCAGCGGCCCGACGCGGGCGCACGCGACGACGAAGCGGATGCTCCATCGCGAGTGGGCGATGGAGATCGACGACGCGATCGACGCCGAAGCTCGCGTCCAGGACGAATGCATGCAGACCGCCGACTTCCGCCGCGCCTACGAAGCGTTCGCGGCGAAGCGGACGCCCGCGTTCGAGGGAGACTGATGAGCGACGTTTCGTTCCTCCGCTGGCCGTTCTTCGAGGACCGGCACCGCGTCTTCGCGGCGGCGATCGCCGCCTGGGCCGACAACCGGCCCGCCGATGACGAGGGCGGCGACATCGACGCGCAGTGCCGCGCCTGGGTCCGCGCGCTCGGCGCGGGCGGATGGCTGCGGCATGCGGTGCCGCCGGCCGACGTTCGCGCGCTCTGCGTGGCGCGCGAGACGCTCGCCTACCGCAGCGCGCTCGGCGACTTCGCGTTCGCGATGCAGGGACTCGGCGCCGGCCCGATCGCGCTGTTCGGCGACGACGCGCAGAAGGCGGCGTACCTGCCCGATATCGCCGCAGGCGAGAAGATCGCCGCGTTCGCCTTGTCGGAAGCCGAGGCCGGTTCCGACGTCGCGGCGCTGACGACGACCGCCCGACGCGACGGCGACGCCTACGTCCTCGACGGCGAGAAGACCTGGATCTCGAATGCCGGCATCGCCGACACGTACGTCGTGTTCGCGCGGACCGCGGACACCGGCCATCGCGGCCTGAGCGCGTTCGTCGTCCCGTCCGGTACGGACGGCTTCGCCGTGGTCGAGCGGATCAAGACGATCTCGCCGCATCCGCTCGGACGCATCCGCTTCGCCGGTTGCCGGATCCCCGGGTCTGCGCGGATCGGCGGCGAAGGCGACGGCTTCAAGATCGCGATGGCGACGCTCGATGTCTTCCGCAGCACGGTCGGCGCCGCTGCGGTCGGCTTCGCGCGGCGCGCGCTCGACGAGAGCGTGACCCACGTCAAGGAGCGCGCGCTTTTCGGCGCGCCGCTGGCGGATCTCCAACTCACCCAGAGCGCGATCGCCGGAATGGCGACGGACGTCGATACCGCGGCGCTCCTGGTCTACCGCGCCGCGTGGACCAAGGATGCGGGCGCCGAGCGCGTGACCCGCGAAGCGGCGATGGCGAAGTGGGTCGCGACCGAAGCCGCCGGGCGGGTCGCCGATCGCGCCGTGCAGTTGTTCGGCGGACGGGGCGTGACCCGCGGCGAGGCGGTCGAGCGCATCTACCGCGACGTCCGCGCGCTGCGCATCTACGAAGGCGCGAGCGAGGTCCAACAGGTGGTCATCGCACGTCAAACGCTCGGACCGGCCCGGTGAGCAGCGCCCATCACGATCCGTTCGCGCGCGAGGCGCTTCCGGCGGCCGATCGGCAGCCGGAGCTCCGGTTCGATCTGCCGGCGCTCCGATATCCGGAGCGGCTCAACGCGGCCGACGTCTTGCTCGACCGGCACGTGCGCGAAGGGCGCGGCGACCGGCGCTGCATCCTCGCGCCCGGCGGGACCGCCTGGTCGTACGCCGATCTGCTCGACCGGGCCAACCGCATCGCGAACGTGCTGGTCGACGACCTCGGCGTCGTGCCCGGCAGTCGCGTGCTGCTGCGCGCGCCGAACACGCCGATGCTGGCCGCCTGCTGGTTCGCCGTCGTCAAGGCCGGCGCGATCGCGGTGACGACCATGCCGCTCTACCGCGCGGGCGAACTGCGTCACATGATCGACAAGGCGCAGGTCCGGCTCGCGCTCTGCGACGCGCGCATCGCGGGCGAGCTCGCGAGCGCGACCGAAGGCGCGGACGTGCGGACCGTGCTCTTCGGGAGCGAGGATGCCGAGCTCGAACGCCGGATGGCGAGCGCTTCGCCCGTCTTCGAGAACGTCGCGACCGCCGCCGAGGACGTGGCGCTGATCGGGTTCACGTCGGGGACGACCGGGTCGGCGAAGGCGACCATGCACTACCATCGCGACCTGCTGGCGATCTGCGACACCTACGCCGCCCGCGTGTTGAAGGCGCATCCGGACGATCTGTTCACCGGATCGCCGCCGCTCGGCTTCACGTTCGGGCTGGGCGGCGAACTGATCTGCCCGCTCCACATCGGCGCGGCCACGCTGCTGCTGGAGAAGGCGCCGCCGGCCGATCTGCTGCGCGCGATCGGAGAGTACGGCGTCAACGTGGTGTTCACCGCGCCGATCGCGTATCGCGCGATGACCGCGATGCTGGCCGATGCCGACGTGTCCTCGCTGCGGCTGTGCGTCTCCGCCGGCGAGACCTTGCCGGCGCCGGTCTGGCAGGCGTGGCACGAAGCGACCGGCTTGAAGATCCTCGACGGCATCGGCAGCACCGAGATGCTCCACATCTTCGTCGGTTCCGGCGTCGACGACGCACGCCCGGGTGCGACCGGAAAGGTCGTGCCGGGCTACGTCGCAGAGATCCACGACGACGACGGCAACCCGCTGCCGCTCGGCGCGATCGGCAGACTCGCGGTCAAAGGCCCGACCGGCTGCCGGTATCTCGACGACGAGCGCCAGGGCAGTTACGTCCGCGACGGCTGGAACTATCCGGGCGACGCCTACTCGCTCGACGCCGACGGCTACTTCCACTACATCGCGCGGACCGACGACATGATCGTCTCGGCCGGCTACAACATCTCCGGACCCGAGGTCGAGCAGGCCTTGCTCGCCCACGCAGGCGTGAAAGAGTGCGCGGTCGTGGCCAAAGCCGACCCGGCCCACGGCACCAACATCGTCAAGGCGTTCGTCGTCCGCAACGACGACGCCGACGTCGACGCGGAGGCCTTGGTCGCGTTCTGCAAGGAGCGGATCGCGCCGTACAAGGCGCCCCGCGAGGTCGAGTTCGTCGATGCGCTCCCGCGCACCGAGACCGGCAAGGTCCAGCGGTACAAGCTGCGCGCTTAGGGGATGAAGGCGGTCGCCTCGATCTCGACCAGCGCGCCGTCTTCGAGCAGGTCCGCGACCTGGACGAGGGTCATCGCCGGATAATGGTCGCCGACGATCGCGCGGTACGCTGCGCCGATCTCTTTCTCGGCCGACTTGTAGGCGCGCTTGTCGGTGACGTACCAGGTCAGGCGTACGAGATGGCCGGCGTCCCCGTTCGCGGCGGCCAGGACGGCCACGACGTTGCGCAGCGCCTGCGCCGTCTGGCTGGCGATATCCGCGCCGGCCAACGCGCCGCGTTCGTCCCAGCCGATCTGTCCGGCGATCGCGAGCAGGCGGCCGTGCGGGCCGACGCTCGCGGCGACGCCGTTGCTGTAGCCCCGCGGTCGCGGCCAGCCGTGCGGGTTGACGGTCTCGCTCATACCGCGTAGTCCTGCGCCGTCGTGCCGTCGATGCCCTTGCTCGCGTTCGCCGCGTTGAACGCGAACGTCGCGAGCGCGGCCACCGCCAGGTTTGCGATCAGCGCGTAGAGCGCGATGAAGCCGACCAGCTTGAGGCTGCCGAGCTGCATCGGGAAGACCGGCGCGAATTTGCCGGACGCCAGGAACGTCGCGTACGCCATGCCCGATCCGGTCAGCATGCCGGCGCACCAGCCGAGCAGCAGTGCGGTGGGATGGAACCATCGGGTGTAGAGCCCGAGCGCGAAGGCCGGGAAGATCTGCAGCATCCACGCGCCCCCGAGCAGCTGGAGCGTGATCGCGTACTGGACCGGGAGTTCGACCACGAACACCAGGGCGCAAGCGCAGACCACCAGCGTGAGCATCTTGGCGATCCGCGTCTCGCCGGGCGGCCGCTGCGCGGAGAACTCCTTGAAGACGTTGCTCGCCAGCAGATTGGCCGCGCCGATCGCCATGATGGCGGCCGGCACGAGCGCGCCGATCACGATGGCCGCATTGGCGACGCCGGCGAACCAGTCCGGGAAATACTTCGCGAAGAGCAGCGGCACGATCGCGTTCGGATCCTTGGTCGCGATCCCGGCCGCGATCGCGCAGAACCCGAGCAGCGCCAGGAAGCCGAGCAGCAGCGAGTAGGACGGCAGCAGCGCCGCATTGCGCTGGATGACGAACCTGCTCTTGGCCGCGAGCAGGCTGGTGATCGAGTGGGGATAGATGAAGAGCGAGAGGCACGAGCCGAACGCCATGGTCGCATACGCGAAGTACATTCCGGGCGAGAGCAGGATACCGGCCGGCGCCGCGCCGGCAACCGCCGGCCGAGCCGCGAGCGCCGCCTGGACGCTTGCGAACACGTGCCCCCAGCCGCCGAGCGCCGCCGGGATGACCGCGATGGCCGCGATGACCGTGATGTAGATCAGCGCGTCCTTGACGAACGCGATCATGGCCGGCGCCCGCAGGCCGCTGGTATACGTGTAGGCGGCGAGCACGACGAATGCGACGCCCAGCGCGACGAAACCGCCGCCCGCGCCGAACGCGCCGCCGATCTGCGAGAAGACGGTCTTCATGCCGATCAGCTGCAGCGCGATATACGGCAGCGCGGCGATCACGCCGGTGACGGCGATCGCGACCTCGAGCGCGCGATCGCCATAGCGGTCGCGCACGAAGTCGGCGCTGGTGATGTAGCCGCGCTTCTTGGCGACCGTCCAGAAGCGTGCCAGCACGATGAAGACGACGGGATAGGCGATGGTCGCGTACGGGACCGCGAAGAAACCCAGCGCGCCGGCGCCGTAGATCAGCGCCGGGACGGCGATGAAGGTGTAGGCGGTATACAGATCGCCGCCCAGCAAGAACCACGAGACGAGCGTACCGAAACGCCGGCCGCCCAGCGCCCACTCGTCGAACTGCTGCAAGTTCGCCTTGCCCCAGCCGGACGCCAGGAAGCCCATGACCGTCACCCCGACGACCAAGATAAGAAAGATGATCGTGCCGCTAGACATCCGTGCGCTCCCGCGTCATCAGGAGGACGAACCAGAGCAGCAGCGAGGTCAGCACGACCCAGAGCAGCTGATACCAATAGAAGAACGGCAGCCCGTAGAGCGCCGGATCGGCGTGGTTGTAGAACGGCGGCCAGAGCGTCGCTACGAACGGCGCGATCAGGAGCCAGTACCAGGCGCGTCTTTTCATCCGCGCTATCGTTCTACGCCGACCGTCCGCCAACTCCACAGGGCCGCGAGCGACGTCTTTCCGAGCAGATTCGAGACCAGCATCCCGGCCAGACAGACGCCGGCGCCCAAGAGCTGGTGGCCGTCGAACCGGGCGTGGAGGATCGGGATCGAGAGCGCGCCCGCGATGACCGGCGTGAGGAACGAGAAGAGCGAGACGCGACCGGCG
The DNA here is from genome assembly GCA_025451135.1 of Vulcanimicrobiia bacterium. Lineage (GTDB taxonomy): Bacteria > Vulcanimicrobiota > Vulcanimicrobiia > Vulcanimicrobiales > Vulcanimicrobiaceae > JALYSX01. Next base: position 23,864 of record JANWKW010000128.1, read on the forward strand.
CCGATCAGGCTGATGCCCCAGCTCCAGACCGGATACGTGAGCATGATCGGGAAGAAGACGGCGAACGCGAACGCGGCCCACGATCCCGGCGAGACCGCCGCGAAGTCCGTGTGGGCGATCGCGCCGATGCCGCTCGGGACGATCATCACCGTTCCGATCGCCATCGTGATGGCGAGCAGATTGAGCGGCGTGTAGCGGTCCAGCAACTTGGCGCTGAGCACGTTGTAGCCCGCGAAGATCAGCGCGGCCGCCAGCGTCAGCGCGTCGCCGATCTGGAAGGGCGCGCGGCCCGCGAAGACGCCTTCGAAGATCGCGACGCCGGCCAGCGCGACCGCGGCGCCGAGCCAACGGCCGCTGCGGACCCGCTCGTGTCCGCCGATCGCCAGGATCGCCAGCGTGAAGATCGGGGCGAACGATCCGAGCAACGCGGATGCGAACGGGGTCGTGTGCGCCAGCCCGAGCACCCACAGATATTGGTAGCCGCCGTAGCCGCAGGCGCCCGCGCCGATCAGCAGCGGCAGGTCGCGCTTCTCCAGGTGCAGCTTCTCGCCCGAGAGGCGCAGCAGCACGAGCGCGAGCGGCGTCATGATCAGGAATCGCAGCGACATGAACGCGAGCGGATCGATCTCGGTCAGCGCGTGCTTGATCAGGACCGTGTTGAGGCCCCAGCAGAAGACGACGTAGAACAAGGCGCCATAGACGGGCAGGCGGGACTTCACGATGCGAGGTACTTCGTCGCACGATGTCCGATGTCGTGCAGACGTTTGTCCAAAACGAAGGCCTCGCGCTGTCACTGGAGACGCGCGGTCGCGGCGCGCGTCACGTGCTCTTCGCGCATGGATGGATCTCGTCGCGGCGGATGTGGTACGACGTCGCCGAACGTCTCGACCCGGCGCGCTTCACGCTCCACCTGCTCGATTTCCGCGGCTGCGGCCGCTCCGATCGGCCCGAGCACGGACACGACCTCGAGGGCTATGCCTCCGACCTTCGGGCGGCGCTCGCGTCGATCGACGCCCCGGTCGTGCTGGTCGGGCACTCGATGGGCGCAAAACTGGCACAGTACGTCGCGGCCGAACGTCCCGGGAATCTGGAGCGGATGATCCTGGTCGCTCCCGGCAGCGCGCGCAGCCTGCGCCCGTCGCCCAAACAGCGCGCCGCCGCGGTGGCCGCATACGGCTCGCGGCGCAAGATCGAGGCGTTCCAGCAGGCCGCCATGGTCCGGGCCGTCTCGCCCGAGGTCACCGAACGCATCGTCGACGACGCGCTGATCGCCCAGCGCGAGCACTGGCTGGGCTGGTACGACCGAGGCCGCGATGCCGCGTTTCCCGAGCGCTTGGCCGAGATCGCCGTCCCGACCCTGGCCATCGCCGGCGACGGCGATCCGTTGGCACCGCCCAGCCGGATCAAGCGCGACGTCGCCGAGGCCATCCCGGGCTGTCTGTTCGTGGTGCTGCGCGGCGCCGGCCACAACATCCCGATCGAGCGGCCGGCCGAGGTGGCGGAGGCCGTGGAGCGCTTCGGCGGCGGCTAGAGACGCGTGGGCCTTAAGACTGTAGGCCTTAAGACTGAAGTAGCAGGCGGACCCCGCGACGAAGAAGCTTTCAAGCGGCAGGCCCTTGCGCTTGACCCCACTCGTTCCGGAAACGACGTTCGTTAAGGAGATTCGATGGCTTCACAACCCCCTGTCAACACCACATCCGACGCACCGTTCGGATTGCAGCCCAACGTAGCGGCGGGGCTGGCGTACCTGCTGTTCATGATCGTCGGCGGCTTGATCATGCTGTTCGGCGGCGGAACGAATAGATTCGTGAAGTTCGCCGCGGCCCAGGCGATCACGCTATGGGTCTGCATGTTCGTCCTGAATTTCGTCCTGACGGCGTTGCATCTCGGCGTGCTGGTATTCTTCATCGTCTGGCCGCTAGAGACGATCCTCTGGCTGGTGCTCGTCATCACGGCATTCATGGGCAAGGAAGTCCGCGTGCCCGGCGTGGCGGATCTTACGCAGAAGATCTTCGGCGCGCAACTCGCCTAAGCGGCTCCTCAAGCGCCGGCGTTACGGCTCCCATGCAGTAGCGCCGGCGTCGTCGTGTTCCCACGCGCCCGAGCGCCAGGCATTGCCCTCCACGCTCGCGCCGGTCGTCCCGTTGACGTACCGGACGTCGACGGTCGTGAGGGCGGGCGTTCCCGCATCCTCTCCCTCGCTCGCCCCGAGCGCGACCCCTTCGCCGGTCGCATCCCGTTCGCCGATCAGACTCGCGAACGGAGGTACCCGCGTGGTGCGGAAGAGCGCGTAGCGATCGCGCGTCGAGAAGATCGTTCCGTTCGGGCCGACGGCGCTCGCCGTCACGCGCAGGGCCAGCCGCCCTTCCTCGACCGCGTCGTTGCCCTGAAGGTCCCACGCACACGCGGAAGCGCACGGCGCCGATCCAGACCCGACCGCCTGCGCGGTCGTCGACGCGATCGCGACCGCGACCGTCAGCGCGCAGCTCCCGTCCGCCGCGACGCTCGCGCACGCCGGCGCCGGCGTCGGTGCGACGAACGCGACCGACCGCGGATCGTCGCCGCCGGCGATGGCGGTCGCGATCGCGACCTGCGCCGCCGCCAACCCGCGATCGAACCCGGCCGCCGCAGCGATCGCCGCAGCTCGATGCACGCGCGCGCGGGCCAGCGCGGCACAGGCGTGCAGCAGCGCCGTCGCCAGCGCGACCACGAATGCGACGAGCGCGATCGTCCGGAGGAGCACGTGCGGCCTACGGTGCGCCGGTCGGAGCCGCGACCAGGCCGGGCATGAGGATCGTGCTGCCGGGCTGCGGCGCGCGTGCCGCGACCGTTGCGGTCTGCGCCTGCGTCCGGTCGCCCGACGTCGCGGTCGCCGTCACCAGCGTCGCGCCGTCGACCGCGCGCACATCCAACCGCAAGACGACCGGCAAGGCGGTGCCGTTCGGCAGCGGAACGGAGGTCGCGATCGCGTTCGGAGCGACGCGCGAGCCGTCGTATTTGAGGATGTCGCGGACGATCGCGATCTGCTCGCGCGCCAGCTGCGCGAGCGCCGCGTCGCGCGCGTCCGGCGACATGCGCCGGACCGCGGGCGCCGCTATGCCGAGCGCCGCTCCGATCGCCAGCGTCGCGATGCCGGTCGCGACGACCGCTTCGGCCAGCGTCGCGCCGGTCTGCGAGTGGAAGCGCACGACGGCATCAGTGCCCCGCCTTGCGTATGATGGGACGTTCGAAGGCGTAGGTGACCGCCGCCGAGCACGCGATCGTGATCGCGAACGCGAGGTAGGTGAACCGGACCTGCCACGTCGGGTCGTAATGCTGGTCGTCCGCACCGGACGGCGGCACGTGGTGCCAGACCATCTCGCGCAGGACGATCTGAGGGTAGAGGTAGAGGTTGTACGAGATCGTCGCCAGGAAGGTCAGCACCGGGTTGGAGAGCAGCGCCTTCCACCAGGCCGCGCCGGCCAGCGAGCCGAGCGCGACGATCGCGAACGCCAGACCGAGGGCTCCGCGATAGTCGATCTGCCAGACGCTCGACCACTGATCGGCATGGCGGTAGTCGTACATGCTGGTGAGCAGCCACGCGAGCAGCGCGAAGCCGGCGATGGCGACGGCCGTTCCGATCGCCCGCGACCGCGCGCCTTCGGCCTTGCTGACGTACCGGGTCCACAGGTACGCCGAGAGCATTCCGAATCCGAAGATATCCAGGTACCCCGGCAGATTCTCTTCCCATTGCCCGAAGAGCGTGGTGTAGCAGCAGTGCGCCAGGCCCTGGCGCCAGAGCAGCGCGGTCACGAGCATCCCCGCGAACGTGAGCCAGGGTGCGCGCTTGAAGCACCACCAGATCAGCGGGAAGAGGAGGTAGAACTCGACCTCGACCGCCAGCGTCCAGAGCACCCCGTTGATCCCGCCGTACGTCCCCGGCCACCAGGTATGGATGAACAGCAGGTGGGTGCCGACGTCCTTGACCCAGTCGTTTCCGGTCATCGAGACCTGGGGCGCGTAGCCGATGGCGTAGGCGACCGCGATGGAGAGGACGTAGGACGGCACGATCTTCCAGAACCGGCGAGCGGCGAACGACCGCCAGGTCGGCTGGGTGCCGGCCCCCCAGGCGGATCGGGCGAACGGGTAGACGATCACGAAGCCGCTGAGGAAGAAGAATAGGTGAACCCCGACAAAGCCGGTCTCCGGGACGAATTCCAGCCACGGCCAAGGGGCCGAGAGGAAGGTCGTCTCCCAGACGTGATACCAAAGGACGAGCAGGACCGCGATACCGCGCAGCCCGTCCAGGACGCCGAGGCGCTTCATGTGGCCGTCTAGTGCGAAGCGTCCGGCCGGGATGCCTGCCGACCCCCGGGAAACGGCGTTGACTCGGGCATGGCGCCCTGGTATACTGCGCAGGTTCGGGCGGACCCCAGCGTGGTTCGGCCGTCTTTGCTTGTGATACGACTGCGGGCGATTTCGCTCGCTTTTTTGGGGAACTGAGTGCCGACGATTAACCAGCTGGTCCGTAAGGGCCGCGTGAAGAGCGAGAAGAAGGTCAAGACCCCGGCGTTCCGCGTCATCCTGACCGGACCGAAGCCGGGCCACCCGGACCTTCCGTCGCGTACGTTCGAGGTTGCGGGCAATCCGCAGCGTCGCGGCGTCTGCACCCAAGTCAAGACCGTCACCCCGAAGAAGCCGAACTCGGCCCTCCGTAAGGTCGCGCGCGTGCGCTTGACCAACGGCCAGGAAGTCACGGCCTACATCCCCGGCATCGGCCACAACCTGCAGGAGCACTCGGTCGTGCTCGTGCGCGGCGGCCGCGTCAAGGATCTCCCGGGCGTCCGCTATCACATCGTGCGCGGCACGCTGGATACCGCCGGCGCCGCCAACCGCAAGCAAGGCCGTTCCAAGTACGGCGCCAAGCGCACCGCTAAGAAGTAACAGGAAGCACAGATTTAATGCCACGCAAAGGCCCGGCTCCGAAACGGCAGATCCTGCCCGACGGCAAGTACAACTCGAAAGTCCTCGCCCGTTTCATCAATAAGGTGATGCTCTCGGGCAAGAAGTCCGTCGCCGAGAAGGTGATGTACAGCGCGCTCGATCTCATCGCCGAGAAGACGGGCCGCGATCCGATGGACATCTTCTCGCAGGCGCTTTCGAACGCGATGCCGCTCGTCGAAGTCCGCCCCCGCCGCGTCGGCGGTGCGACCTATCAGGTCCCGATGGAGGTCCGTCCGGACCGCCGTCAGGCCATGGCCATGCGCTGGCTGATCGGCTACGCCCGCACCCGCGCCGGCAAGTCGATGACCGAGAAGCTCGCCTATGAGTTGATGGATGCCGCGAACAACGCCGGCGCCACCATCAAGAAGCGCGAAGACACCCACAAGATGGCCGAGGCGAACAAAGCCTTCGCGCATTATCGCTGGTAATCGGATATGGCTACCAGAGACTACGCGCTGGAGAACACGCGCAACATCGGCATCGCCGCGCACATCGATGCGGGCAAGACCACCTGTACCGAACGCATCCTCTTCTACACCGGCCGCGTCCATAAGATCGGCGAAGTCCACGACGGCGCCGCCACGATGGACTGGATGGTCCAGGAGCAGGAGCGCGGCATCACCATCACGTCCGCCGCGACCGCGACGACGTGGCGCGACACGCGCATCAACATCATCGATACGCCTGGCCACGTGGACTTCACGGTCGAAGTCGAACGTTCGCTCCGCGTGCTCGACGGACTGGTCGCGCTCTTCGACTCGGTGGCCGCCGTCCAGCCCCAGTCCGAGACCGTCTGGCGCCAGGCCAACAAGTACAAAGTCCCGCGCATCATCTTCGTCAACAAGATGGACCGCATGGGCGCCGACTTCTTCAACGTCGTGGACAAGGTCCGCGAGCGTCTGGGCGCGCGCGCCGTCCCGGTCCAGGTCCCGATCGGCGCCGAAGACAACTTCAAGGGCGTCGTCGACCTGTTCACCATGAAGAAGGTCATCTACACCGACGACCTCGGTTCGACCATCGAGCACGGCAGCGCCGAGACCGAGGTCGAAGGCGAGCTGCTCGAACTCGCGCAGAAGTGGCGCCAAGAGATGATCGAGGCGATCGCCGAGCAGGACGACGAGCTGCTCGAGATGTTCTTCGACGGCAAAGAGATGCCGGTCGACCGCATGAAGACGGCCCTGCGCAAGGCGACCATCGCCGGCACGGTCCTTCCGATGCTGTGCGGCTCGGCCTTCAAGAACAAGGGCGTCCAGCCGCTGCTCGACGCCGTCGTCGACTACCTGCCCTCGCCGCTCGAGGCCAAGGTGATCACCGGC
>JANWKW010000129.1 GCA_025451135.1 Vulcanimicrobiia bacterium
CCGCGCCCGAACCACTCGCCGTTGCCGACCGCGATCTTCGACTGGTTCAGATTGTAGCCGGCGCCCTGCGGATCCGACTTCGGATTGAGGAAGACCAGCAGGCGCGATTTCTGGAACGGCTTGAGCACGAAGTTCGTGCCGACCGTGAAGAACGCGGCCGTGGCGACCCCGCCGATGAAGATCCAGAAATCGCGGACGCGCGGCAAGCCGAAGTAGAACTGGGCGGTCACCACCGCGAGCAAGACCAAGGTCGTCCCGAAATCCGGCTGCTTGAGGATCAGCAAGGCCGGAATGCCGAGCACCAGCAGCGGCTTCCACAGGTCGCGCAAGCGCTCGTAGGTGCCCATGCAGAGCACGCTCGCAAGCGAGATCGCGAGCACCAGCTTGGCCGGCTCCGAGGGCTGGAACGTGCCGAGCGGACCGAGTTCGATCCAGCGTTGCGCGCCGAGCGCGCTGTGCCCGCCGCGCATCACGACCAGCAACAGGATCAAGTTGAGGATGTAGAGACCGGGCGCCCAGCGCCGCCAGTTCCGATAATCGACGAACGAAAAGCCGAACATCAGCGCGAGCCCGGCGATCACGTAGAAGAGTTGCTTGTGGTACTCGGCCGCCGGATGGCCGCTATGCAGGTCCGCCGATTTGATCGAGATGACGCCGATCAGCGAGACCAGCACGCACGCGAGCACGAGCGGCCAATTGAAGTTGCGGAGATACCGCCGAAGATCAGCCGGCAGGCGCGGGGCTCGCGTTGGACGGAGCGACCGCGGGCGGGGCGCTCTTCTTGCGGCGTCGGCGGCGCGGGAGGGCCGGAGTCGCGGTCGAGCCGGTCGAGCCGGTCGCGGCGGCCGCTTCGACCGTCGCGGGCTCCTCGCGCTTCTTCCCGCCGTCCCCGCCGCCGCCGTTGCGGTTGACGGCCAGGATCGGGACGTTGGCGAGCATCGCCAGGGCCTTGTCCTGCTGTTCGAAGTTGATCTCGATCTTATCGCGGTCGACCTCGACGTACTTGGCGATGACGTCGATGAAATCGCGCTTCATCTGCTCGATCATATCGGGCGCGAGCGACAGGTGGTCGGTCATCAGCACCAGCCGCAGCCGCTCTTTGGCGGTCTGGCTGGAGTTGGTCGGCGCGAAGAGCTTGCGGAAGAACTCGATCACTTCGCACCTCCGAACATCGCGCCCAGCCTGCCGAAGAAACCGGTCTCCTTGATCTCGACGGTCGGCGCGGCGACGTCTTCGCCCGCGATCTTGGCGGCGATGGCGTGGTAGGCGGCCGCGGTCGCGCCGTCCTTGCGCAAGGCGATCGGTTCGCCGCGATTGGTCGTGACGATGATCTCGGGCTCGTCCGCGATCACGCCGAGCAGCGGCAGGCGCAGGATCGCGTTGACGTCCTCGACCGAGAGCATCTTGCCCTTCTTGACCAGGGCCGGGCGCAGGCGGTTGACGATCAGCTGCGGGCGGAACTTGTTGCCGAGCAGGCCGACCACGCGATCCACGTCGCGGACGGCGGAGACCTCGGGCGTGCACACGACGATCGCCTCGTCGGCGCCGACCACGGCGTTCTTGAAGCCGCCCTCGATGCCGGCCGGGCAGTCGATGATGACGTAGTCGTAGTGCTCGCGCATCCGTTCGACCAGGGCCTTCATCTTCTCGGTGTCGACCTCGTCCTTCTCGCGCGTCTGCGCCGCCGCCAGCAGCACCAGCGACGCGTTGTGCTTGTCGCGGACGATCGCGTCGTCGAGCTCCACGGTGCCGTCGAGCACGTCGAGCAGGTTGTGCTTGACGCGGCTCTCCAAGCCGAGCACGATGTCGAGATTGCGCAGACCGACGTCCGCGTCGATCAGCGCGACGCTGCAGCCGCGCGCCGCGAGCGCGTGCCCGAGGTTCGCGGTGGTGGTGGTCTTTCCGACGCCGCCTTTGCCGGACGTGATGACGATCGCGCGGCCGCGTTTCGCCTTTTCCGCCACCGGGACGGGCTCGGGTTGGACTTCGTGCATGTGCGTTACCCCGCTTTCAGTACGCCGAGCAGGCGTCCGAAAAATCCTTGGTTGTCGAAATTGGTGAACGGGACGAGTTCGCCCTCTAAACGGCGCGCGATCTTCTCGTAGACGACCCGGAGCTTGTTCGCTTCGTCGAGCGCGATCGGTTCGCCGCGATTGGTCGTGTCGATCACCTCTTCGTCGTCGGGCACGACGCCGATCAGCTCGGCCGAGAGGATCTCGCAGACGTCTTCGACCGAGAGCATGTCGCCGGTCCGCACCATCTCCGGGCGCAGGCGGTTGACGATCAAGCGGATCGGGATGTTCTTCTCGGCGACCTTGCCGATCACGCGGTCGGCGTCGCGGATCGCGCTGACCTCGGGCGTCGTCACGACGATCGCCTCGTCGGCGCCGGCGATGGCGTTGCGGAAGCCGGCCTCGATGCCGGCCGGACAATCGATGAAGACGTAGTCGGCGATCTCGGCCGCCTGCTTGACGATGTTCGCGAACTGCTCTTCGGTGATCGCGTCCTTGTCGCGCGTCTGCGCGGCCGGCAGGATCGAGAGCAGATCGCCGAAGCGCTTGTCCTTGATCAGGGCCTGGCGCAGCTGGCAGCGGCCTTCCGCGACCTCGACCACGTCGAAGACGATCCGCTTCTCGAGCCCGAGCACCAGGTCGAGGTTGCGCAGCCCGATGTCGGCGTCGATCAGGATCACGCGATGCCCGCGCTTGGCGAGGGTCGCGCCCAGGTTGGCGGTGGTCGTGGTCTTGCCGACGCCGCCCTTGCCGGAGGTGACGACGATCCTGCGGCCGCTCATGTGTGCGCTCCTTGGGCTTCGGGGTGAGGAAGTTTGTCGAGGGCCGCGACCAGGATGCGGCCGTCGCGCACGAAGGCCGCCTCGGGCCCGGTCGCGCCGGTCCGCTCGCCGGCGTCGGCGGCGATGCACGAGGCGATCCGGAGCTGGGTGGCCGCCAGATCGAGCGCGTAGACGCGGGCGTTGGCGTCGCCTTGGGCGCCCGCATGGGCGACCCCGCCCAGCCGGCCGAAGACGACGATGTCGCCGCTGGCCATCAGCTCGGCGCCCGGATTGACGTCGCCGACGACCACGATATTGCCGACCTGCTGCAGCGATTGGCCGCCCCGCAAGGTGCCGACGTGATAGAGCGTTCCCGGCGGCGGCTCGACGACCGTCAGGGCGGGCGGCGCGGCGACCCCGGCCGGCCGGGCGGCCGCGAGATCGGCCCGGCGGACCGACTCCTCGCCGCGCTTGCGGCGCTGGGCGATATCGGCCCGCGCACCCGCGAAGTCGGCGACCAGCGAGCGGGCCTCGTCGGAAAGGGTGATCTCGCGGCGCGGGCGCATGGCCCGGCGGCGTTCGAACTCGGCCCCGTCGACGACGGTCGCCGGAGCGAAGCCCTTGAGGGTGATGCCGCCGCCCTCGAGGATCCGGCGCAGGGCCTCGGACTGCTCGGGAGTCGGCTCGGATTCGCCGTAGACGGCCGTCGCCTCGGTGCCCCGGTAGAAGCCCGGCTGGGACGCCAGTTTGGCCTCCAATTCAAGCAAGGCCTCGGCGAAATCGCGCCCCGCGAGCACGACCTCCAGCCCCAAGCCTTTCCCTCGAAGTAACGTCACAATTCCACCGGCGTCTTCACAGTTGGCTTCGGGTTGGGCCCGCCTGATGCGGACCCCTGCGCGCTCCACAAGCAACCCACAAGATTATCGCGTTGTCCACACGAACTCCACAGGTTCACCCCCAAGACTAGACCCTGTGAAAAGTAACGCGGAGCCCCGTTCGGACGTTGAAAGAGGACGCACCGCAACAATCGGCCCCGTATCAGGGTAAAGGATAGCGATTCGCATGCTTCGCCGTATCGTTCCGTTCGTCGTCACTCTCACGCTGCTGGCCAACATGGTCCCGCAGCCCGCGCTCGCCATGTCGACCCAGGCCGAGATCGCGGCCGGGCAGGCGGCCGACTCGGACATCGTCCAGACGTACGTGATCGAGACCGATCCGCTGCTCAACGCCTACGTCAAATCGATCGGCGATAAGCTCTTCGCCGGGACGGCGCGCAAGGACGTCCCGTACAACATCAAGATCATCAAGGCCGGCGACGTCAACGCGTTCTCGACCCTGGGCGGCTACGTCTACGTCTACGAAGGCCTGATCGACTTCGTGCAGAGCGACGACGAGCTCGCCGGCGTGATCGGCCACGAGACCGGCCACATCGAGCGCCGCCACGTGGTCAGCGGACAGGCCAAGGCGCAGGCGCTCAATCTGCTCTTCGGCATCGCCTCGCTGTTCTCGCCGTTCCTCTACAACTTCGGCAACCTCATCCAAGCCGGCATCCAGCAGAAGATGTCGCGCGCCGACGAGATCCAGGCCGATCGCTACGGCCTGCAGCTGATGTCGCGAGCCGGCTACGATCCGCAGGCGATGCTCACGATGCTCGACCATCTCGGCACGCTCGAAGACGAGCACAGCGACATCGTGACGCGGTACCTGGCCGATCACCCGGCCTCGCCCGACCGCATCAAGCATCTGGTCGGCTATCCCGAACTGGATCCGACCAAGGTCACGACCGACCAGCTGCTCGTGCAGGCCGTCAGCGACGAAGAGCGCGCGCGCTACCACGTCGCGATGCTCGAACTGCAGCAAGTGCTCAAGAAGGATCCGGGCAACGCCGAAGCGCTGCTCAAGCTCGGACAGGCGCAGCTCGCGCTCGGCCAGACCAGCAAGAGCGAACAGACCTTGGCCGAGGCCGCGCAGAAGGGCAACGGCGCGACCCAAGCGGTCGCCCAGGAGCGCATCACCGCGCTGCGTTCGATCGACTCGCGCCGCGTCTCGCTGACGCGGCCCAACCTCGACCGCCTGCGCACCGCCTTGAACGAAGCGCAGCAGCAGCTGCAGGTCGCGGCCAGCCAGATCCAGGTCCGGCGCGACCAGGGCCGCGCGCAGCTCAAGAATCTCCAGGCGCGGGTCGACGCGATCGGCTACGAACTCCCCGATCTGAGCAACGTCCAGATCCGCAACGGATCGCGCATCGAGGCGATCGTCAAGAACCTCGAAGGCATGTCGCGCGCGCTCAACAGCGGCATGGACGACGCCGGCAACGCCATCGGCGGTCCCGGCTCGCTCGATCGCGGCAAGGAGAGCGGTCTGCTGCGCGAGAGCGCGGACGTCCTCAAGCAGATGCGCGCGCCGCTGGATGCGGCCCCGATCCCGACCGACTCGCTGGCGGTGCTGCCGTCGTATCCGGCGATGCTGCAGAACATCAGCGACGCAGACGCGGACATGCTGCGCGGCGTCGACGCCGGACGCGCATCGGTCCTGATGATCGACCAGGCGATGGGCGATCTCGACGAGTTCCTGCGCCCGCTCCAGCACGCCCAGATGAACTTCAGCGGCGATATCTCGCAACTCGACTACAACGCGATCGTGCCGCTGATGCAGAAGGCGAACGACTCGATCAACAAGGCCGCGACCGCCGCGGCGCAGTCCGCCCAGCTCTACAACATGGCCCGCTCGCGCCAGCTCCAGACGCGCGTCGCGATGCTCGGCCTGGGCACATCGCCCGAGCGCTACGCGACCCTGCGCTACGCGCTCGGCAACCGCTTCTCCAGCGACGACGGCACCTACGACGGCATCAGCTGGGACGCGATGATCAAGCAGAACCTCAACCCCGGCGACGTGACCGTAGCGACGATCGTCGCCGCCGACACCAAGACCACCACGCAGGCGATCATCGACGACGCCAAGCTCAACCACCGGTCGATGGTCGACGAGGCCAACGCGCGCGGCATGCACGCCTGGCCGCTCGAGATCTTCACCGGTTTGATGTACCTCGACTACACCGACGATCCGGCAGACGAGACGCGCCGCAACGGCGACGCGGCGAGTCCGGCCGGCATCACACCTATGTAAGGATTGCGGCACGACATGGCAACCGCGTACGGCGCGAAAGATCTGTTCAAGATGGTCCGCTCGCACGTGGATACCCGCGCCGTCACCGCGCACGTCCGCAAGCCGTTCCGCTTCCTGCTGTGCGGCGATCCGGCGCTGATCGCCGCCTTCCGCGGGCTGCTGCTCTCCGGCCACCCCGACGACGTCGTGCCGCTCGACGCGGCCCAATGCCTCGAGACGATCGTGCCCGGCCGTCCGCTCGAGAGCGATCCGAGCGAGGCGCGCGCGGTCGTCTTCCTCGGCCGGCGCGGCGACGCGGCCGGCGCCGATCTCTCGGTCCTGGCTCCGCTCAAACTGCCGATCCTCGCGGTCACGGTCGATCCCGACGCGCCCGGGAGCGGTCCCGCCGCGCCGCCGGCTCCCGGCACGAGCGCGCAGTACGTCGTGCCCGCGCTCGACCGCGAGGCGCTGCGCGGCCGCGTGTTCGCGCACCTGGTCGCCTGTTCGAAGGGCGTCGAGATCGCCGTCGGGCGCCGCCTCCCGCCGTTGCGCGAAGCGGTCGCCGCCAAGCTGACCCGCGACGCCGCGTCGAGCGCGCTCAAGGTCTCGGTCGCAAGCGCCGTGGTCGACCACATCCCGCTGGTCGGCATCGTGCTCGGCGCGCTGGCCTCGGCCGGCGACATGGTCGCCATCACCGGCATCCAGTTGATGCTGCTGCTCCACGTCGAAGCCGCCTACGGCAAGGACCCCGACGTCCAGCGGGTCTGGCAGATCTTGCCGGTCATCGGCGGCGGATTCGGCTGGCGCGCGCTCGCGCGAGAACTCTCCGGGTTCGTGCCGGTGGCGGGCATCCCGATCAAGGGCGCGATCGCCTATGCGGGCACCATCGTGGTCGGCGAATCGGTCACGTTCTTCCTCGAGCACGGCCATCATATGAACAAAGCCGAGGCCGCGCAGATCTTCGAGCGCACCAAGAAGGACGCGATGCAGTTCGCGCGCGACGCGATCTCGCGCTTCAGGAAGAACTAGCCCGCGGGTCGGCTAGAGCCGCTCGAGGAGTTCCTCGTCGGGATAGGCGCGCATCGCGGCCGGTGCGCGGTCGCGAACGCGCGCGGCCAGCGCGGCCGCGATCTCCGCGCGCCGCGGAGCGTCGAGCGACGCGCGTCGTTCCAGGAAGCGCGCGATCACCGCGCGCTCGTCGTCGGTGAGGTAGGCGCCCGAGCCGGCGCGTTCGCCGGCCGCGAGCGCCTCGCGCAGCGTCAAGGGCTTGGCGAGCTTGCTCTCGCGCACCACGATCGTGCCGGCCGCATAGTCGCCGATCCGCTTGTTCTCGGGCGAGAGCAACGACGAGATGGCCGCCAGCGTATAGAACCCGAGCGTCTCCTCGGCGATGCGGATGAGGTTGCGCAGGAACGCGCCGCCGAAATCGAGCGGGTAGCCGCCGTCGCGCACCACCCGGATGCCGAGCAGCTTCTTGCCGGGCGTCTGGCCGTTCCAGAACGCCTCGAACAAGATGTGATAGCCGTAGAAGATCATGAACAAGACGAAGACGATCAGCCCGATCGCGAGCGACCGCGTGAGATCGTCGTCGTGCGAGAGCGCCGCGGGACGACTGTGGTCGTGCGTGCCGACGTAGTACAAGCCCCATAGGATCGCCGCCAAGATCGCGAACTGGATCGCCAGATCCACGCAGACCGCCAGGCAGCGGCTGCCCAGTCCCGCCAGCTCGTAGCGAAATGCGATGCTCTCCGGCGTTCGAACGTCGACGTTCCGATCCATCGAAGCGACGATTCGACGCGCGCGCCCAGGCTCCACCGCGGCGCGCGGCAAACCTGCAGGCGATGAGGCAAACGGCGTTCGTCGAGCGGCGCGCGGCGACGTGGGAACGGCTCGAAGCCCTGCTCGGCAAGGCCGGACGCGGCGGCCTCCGTTCGCTCGCGCCCGAAGAGGTCGCCGAACTCGGCCGCACCTATCGCTGGACGACCAGCGACCTGGCCTACGCGCAAGGCCGTCGCTTCGATGCGCCGCTGCTCGAGTACCTCAACCGGCTGACGGCACGGGCCCACGCCTACGTCTACGGCGGTTCGGCCGAGACCGGCTGGGCGCGGGTAGCGCTCTTCTACGCGCAGACCTTTCCGGCCGAATTCCGCCGGTCGTTCGCGTTCTTCGCGATCTGCACGGCGATCACGGTGGTCACGGCGGTGGTCGCCTACGTGGTCTGCCGCAACCACCCGGGCGACGCTTACGCCCTGCTCCCGCAGGGCATGGTCCCGCCCGAGATCAGGAAGAGCCTGCACGACTCCAACTTCGCGCATTCGTTCTCGGAGTCGCCCGAGATGGCGTCGATGATCATCACCAACAACATCCGGGTGAGCTTCATGGCGTTCGCCGGCGGGATCACCTTAGGCGCCTTCACCGTCTACGAGATCGCGCTCAACGGTTTGATGCTCGGCGGCCTGGGCGCGCTCTACGAGAACGCGGGCTTCGGGCGCGACTTCTGGATCACGGTCGCGCCGCACGGCTTCATCGAACTGACCGCCATCCAGATCGCCGGCGGCGCGGGGCTGCTGCTCGCGGCCGGCATCCTCTACCCGGGCCGCCTGCGACGGCGCGACGCGATCGTCGCCAACGCCCGGCGGGCCGGCGTGCTGGTCGCCGGCGTCGCATCGATGCTGGTGGTCGCCGGGACGATCGAAGGCTTCTTCTCGCCGCGCCGGCTGCCGGAGAACGTCCGGCTCGGCTTCGGCTGCGTCACGGCCGTCGCGTTGATCGGCTACTTCGGCTGGGCCGGCAGACGCCGGCCGGCCGAGGCCGGGTCAGATCAACCCGCGCGCCTTCACGCGTAGGTACTGGTCGATCAGCGCGGTGGTCAGCTTGCGCGCCGGCACGTCGATGGTGATGATGCCGCGCGCGTTGAGGGTGGCGGCGGCGGCGCGGCGTTCGTGGTCGAGGCCGAGCGCGACCGCGGCTTCGTAGGCGCCGTTGGCGCCGGTCACCGGCGCGGCCAGCGCGTTCGCGACGGCGGCGTCGTTCATGAACACGCAGACCACCAGGTGCCGCTTGGCCAGCGTCCCCAGTTCCGCGAGCCCCGCGCTTTGGGCGACCGGGTCGATCACGTCGGTGAAGAACACGATCATCGAACGCTTGTGCAGCCGGTCGCGCAGATACGCGAACGCCTTGGCGTAGTCCGACTCCTCGAACCGCGGTTCGAGATCGTAGAGCATCTCCGAGAGCCCGGCGATCGAGGCGCGGGTCGAGCGCGGGGCGCTCGCGGCCAGGATGTCGCGGGCGAACGCGACCGCGCCGACCTTGTCGTTGGCCAGGCCCGCGATGGTCGCGACCGAGAGTGCGGCCGTGATCGCGAAGTCGAACTTGCGCTGGTCCTCCAGACGCGGCGTCATCAGCCGTCCGCAATCCAGCACGATCATCACGTTCTGGCTGCGCTCGACCTCGTGCTGCGCCACGATCAGCTTGCCGCGCCGCGCGGACGCTTTCCAATCGATCGCGCGGAACTCGTCGCCCGAGGCGTAGTCGCGCAGCGATTCGAACTCCGTCCCGGTGCCCTTGAGCCGCATCTTGCGCAGGCCCGCTTCGATCAGGCGGTTGCGCATGTGCAGCGCGCCGTAACGCTCGACCGCCGAGAGATCGGGATAGACGCGGAACGGGGCCGGCGCGGGCACGACCAGACGCCGCCGGATCAGGCCCAAGCGGTTCTCGTACCACGCGTAGATCGTGCCGAACGCGTCCGCGCCGCGCGCGACGGGCGTGACCGCCCGCGAGAAGGTCGTGCGCGAACGCGGCGGGACGTCGCCGATCGCCTCGTCATCGTCGTACGCGATCGTGCGCGCCGGCGACTCGACCGTGCCGACGCGGACGTCGTAGCCCGAGCGGTTCTCGACCGCGTATCCGATCCGCGCGCTCACGCGCAGCGCGAAGTGGCGGACCGGCTCGCGCGCGATCGTCAGCCGCGACGGACGCGGCCCGATCGCGAGATCGGCGACCGTCGCGACCAGCAGCGCCGCACCCGCGAGCGCGGCCACCGCCAGCAACGGCGCGAAGCCCGGCGCGGCCGCGAGGGCCGCCGCGATCCCTCCGAG
>JANWKW010000130.1 GCA_025451135.1 Vulcanimicrobiia bacterium
CCAGGGCGACGAGCTCGAATGCGTGCGGGCGTCGGGTGCGCGGACCGAGGCCTACCTCGGCAGCCGCCTTCGGCGCGACGGGGATCGTCTGCCCGCGCGCGCGGCGCGCGCCATGCATCGCGTCCGCTTGCGCGACGACGGCGTTCTGCCGAACGATCGGGACGCGATCGCGGCGCCGCTGCGCGATGGTGACGGCATCCTGGGCGTCGTCTATCTAGCGAGCGCGCGATCGCACCTCGAGCGGCCGGACGCGCTGGTCGAGGCGGTCGAGCGCGCGGCGCCGGCCTACGCGCTCGCGCTCGAACGCGCGCGCGACCGGCGCAGCGCCACTTACGACGGATTGACCGGACTGCTCGCACCGGACGCGTTTCGCGTACGTCTGCGCGAGACGATCGCCGAAGCGCGGGAACGCGAGCACCTCTCGCTGTGGTTCGTCGACACGGATGAGTTCAAGGCCGTCAACGACGCCCTCGGGCACGGCGCGGGCGATGCGGTGCTCGCGCAGATGGCCGCGCTCCTTCGCCGGCACACGGACGAGAACGTCGACGTGACGGCGCGCAACGGCGGCGACGAGTTCTGCGCGCTCCTGCGCGGTACGCCCAAAAGCCTGGGCATCGAACGCGCGGAGGCGTTCCGTCGGGCGGTCGCCGAACACGACTTCGGGATCGGCCGCCGTTTGAGCGCGAGCGTCGGCGTGGCATCGTTCCCGCTCGACGCCGAGAGCGCCAGCGTGCTGTTGGAGCGCGCGGACGCGGCCATGTACCACATCAAGCGGACCGGGCGCGACCGCGTCTCGTTCGCGCTGGCGCCGGACGCCTTCGCCGTCCACCGGCGCTAGGAAGCGATTGGGAGCGCCTGCGCGAAAGGGCGGGCCATGAGGGCGATCTTCGGCGCGGCGTGTGCCGTCTTCATCGCGGCGATCGTCTGCACGTCGGCTCCGCCGGCCTGCGCAGCGCTCGCGCGCCCGAACGCGACCGACAAGCACGTCAGCGCGATCTCCGAGTCGGTCCTGTTGGTCGAGCCGGCAAGGCAGTTGGTCGACCCCCAGCGCCAAGCGGCGGCCGCGCGTCTCGTGCGCTGGAAGGCCCCGGGCTGGGTGGTGATGGTACTGGCGCAGATCCTAGCGCTCGCGTATTTCTGGCGGAGCGGCGGCGCGGCCGCGTGGCGCGACCGGCTGCGTCGCCGGATCCGGTCCGAGTTCGCCGTCCGCTTCGTGTTCGGCGCGTCGCTCGCGGGCATCGCGCGCCTGGCCGCACTGATCCCGGACTTCTATCTCTACCGGGTGGATCGGGTGATGGAGCTCTCCGGCGAGCTCTCCCGCGCTTGGGCGATGGACTGGATCGCCGGCTTTCTCGGCGCGATGCTGCTGGGCGGCATCGTGGCCGCGATCGTCCTGTGGATCGCCGATCGCACGCATCAATGGTACATCTACACGCTCTTCGGGTTCATCGCGATCGCGCTCGCGGTCGCCTGGTGCGGCCCCGCGCTGATCGAGCCGTTCTCCAACCACTACGCCCCGTTGGCGCTGGCCGGCCGCCCCCAAGTCACCTCGCTGATCGCCGGCGCGTCGCTCGGCGACGTTCCGATCGTGGTCGAAGACCGTTCCCAGCGCGCGCAGACGCAGGGCGCGCGGTACGACGGCCTGTGGTCGTCGCGGCGGATCGTGCTGACGGACACGGTCGTCGCCGGATCGACGCCGCGCGAGCTGAACTGGTACGTCGCGCTCGAACTCGCGCACATCGCGAACGGCGACTTGCTGCGGCGCGCGCTGCTGCAGGCGCTGATCCTGATCCTCGGCGCCGCCTTGGGGGTCTTCGCGGCCGACCGGATCGGCTTCCGTCGCGACGACGATCCGGTCTCGCGCTTGGCGCTGGTCGGGGCGCTCTTCGGCGGCGTGTTCTTCCTGGCCGTCCCGGCGTACAACGTCGGCCTGCGCGCGATGGAAGCAAAGGCGGATCTGTCGGCCGCCCGGATGACGCGCGATCCCGGCGCCGCCGTTCGCGCGCTCGTCCGCACCGCCGACGAGAACCTGGAAGGCGTTTCGCCCGGCCCGTTCGCGGTGCTGTTCTTCGACCGCACGCCGTCGATCGCCGAGCGCGTCGCCGCCCTCAACGGGAAGACGTAGATGGCCGGGTCGGCGCGGCTACGGGCCGCGGCGTTACAAAGCCCGTAGCGGCGGTGCTCTAAGGGCGTATGACGGTCTTGGCTGCGCTGACGATCGATGACGCGATGACGTTCGAAGAGCTCTTCCTTCTCGAATACGGCCGCGTCGCGAACGTGGCGTTGCGCATTCTCGGCGATCGGGCGGCTGCGGAAGACGTGGCGCAAGAGGCGTTCGCCTCGTTCGCGCGGCGTCGCGTGCGGATCGGCGACGGCAGCCGCGGCTGGCTCTGCACGGCCGCGGTCCACGGTGCGCTCAACGAACTGCGCAGCCGCCGCCGGCGAGATGCGCGCGAGCGCGCGGTCCTCCGCCTCGAGGGGCGGCCGGTCGCGAGCGATCCGTTCGAAGCGGTCGCGCTCGAGCAGACGCGCCAAGCGGTCCGTGAGGCGATGCGACGCCTGCCGGAACGCAGTGCGGAACTGCTCTCGCTGCGCTACGCCGGGCTGTCCTATCGAGAGATCGCCGTGGCGCTTCGCTTGGACGAAGCGCAGATCGGCACGCTATTGGCGCGAGCGCAGAGCGCCTTCCGTAAGGAGTTGGACGATGAACGAGCACGATGAATTCTTCGATGCGCCGGCCGCGTACGCGCGGTTCCTGGCGACGAAAGCGCGCCGCCCGAATCGCGCGCCGTGGTACGCCGGGGGTGCGCTGGCGGCGGTCGCGGCATTGGCGATCCTGTTCGGCGCGCCGGTCGGCTCGATCGCGCAGAGCTTCCTGACGATCTTCCAACCGAAGCAGTTCGTCGCGATCGACGTCTCGTCGATGCAGGGCAAGCACGCGCTGCTTCCCGCGCTCGGCGACTACGGGACGTTCGCGAGCGTGCGGCCGGCCGCGATCTCGCGACCCGCCAGCCTCGCCGAGGCATCCGCGTTCGCCGGCTTCCGCGTCCTCTCGCCGGCGTCGGTGCCGGACCAGGTCGGCAGCGCGCACGGCTACCGCGCGATGAAGGCGACCGTGAACGCGTTCCGCTTCGATGCCGCCCGCGCGCGCAAGAGCGTGGCGCGCACCGGAAAGGCCCTGCCGCCGATGCCCGCCGGGATCGACGGCACGCGGGTGACGATCGCGGTCGGGCCGATGGTCGAGACGATCTGGGGTTCGGCGCGCGCCGCGTTCAACGGGCGCTCGCTTCGGTCGGCGTTCGATCGGGACGGCCTGGTCGTCATCCAGAGCCGCGCGCCGGTGGTGCGCAGCAGCGGGGCGAGCCTGGCGGATCTCGAGGACTATCTGCTCCGGATGCCCGGCCTCTCGCCCGAGCTGGCGGATCAGATCCGCGCGATCGGCGATCCGGGTTCCACCCTTCCGGTGCCGATCGTCGGCGCCAAACAGTCGGCGCATCCGGTCGACATCGGCGGCGCGCCGGGCTTGGCGATCGGCGATAATACCGGCCTCGGGGCCGGCGTCCTGTGGCAGCGCGACGGCTACGTCTACGCGGTCTTCGGAACCCTCACCCAAGACCAGGTCGTGGCCATTGCAACCAGCCTCCGCTGAATTCGCGATCGACGTCGCGCATCTGGCGAAGTCGTACGGCACCATCGACGCCGTCAGCGACGTCTCGCTCCAGATCGCGCGCGGCGAGTCGTTCGGGTTCCTGGGGCCCAACGGCGCGGGCAAGACGACGTCGGTGAAGATGCTGCTCGGCCTGACGCGACCGTCCGGCGGCGGCGGCACGCTGCTCGGCCGTCCGCTCGGCGACCGGCGCGCGCGCGCCAAGGTCGGCTATCTGCCCGAGCTGTTCCGCTATCACGACTGGATGACGGCGCGCGAGGAACTCACCTTTCATGCCGGTCTGGCCGGCGTGCCGCACCCGGACCGGGCGCGCGAGATCGACGGGATCCTGGATCTGGTCGGTCTGACGCGGCGCGCGAACGACCGCATCGGCACGTATTCCAAGGGCATGCAGCAGCGCATCGGCATCGGCGTCGCGCTGCTCGGTTCGCCCCAGATCGTGTTCCTCGACGAGCCGACCTCGGCGCTCGATCCGGTCGGGCGACGCGACGTGCGCGAGATGGTGCGCGCGCTCAAGGCGCGCGGCACGAGCGTGTTCCTCAACTCGCATCTGCTGAGCGAGGTCGAGCAGACCTGCGACCGGGTCGCGATCGTCGATCGCGGCCGGATCGTCGCGGCCGGTCCGCTGGCCGACGTCGTCGGCGGCGCGACCGGCGTGCGCTTGCGGCTGGGCGCGCTCGACGAAGCGTCGCTCGCGGTCCTGCGGAGATACGGCGGCGTCGCGGCCTCCGGCGAGTGGCAGACCGTGGCCGGCGTCGCGCGCGAAGCGGTGCCCGCGCTGGTACGCGAACTGGCTGCCGGCGGCGTCGAGATCTATGCGGTCGAGCCGCTCACCGCGACGCTCGAACAGCGCTTCATGGAAGTGATGAACGCGTGACGATCCTGAGCATCGCGTCGCTGACGCTCCACGAGATGATCCGCCGCCGGCTGATCCTGGTCGCGGCGATCCTGACGGTGCTGGTCGCCATCCTGACCGGCTTCGGCTTTCACGCGCTCGCTACCCAGCAGTATCGCGGCCATCCGTTGGCCCACGTGCAAGTGCTCGGGATCGCCGCGCAGCTGCTCACGCTGGTCGCCTATATGTTCAGCCTGATCTTCGCGCTCGGCGGCGCGTTCGCGGCCGCGCCGACGCTGGCCGGCGACGTCGATACCGGGCTGCTGCTGCCGGTGCTGACGCGCCCGGTCCGGCGCGTCGATATCGTGCTCGGGAAATTCCTCGGGCTCGGCATCTTCCTGAGCGCCTACGCGTTCGCGTGCGGCCTGCTCGAATTCGCGGTCGTGCGCGCCGCGACCGGCTATTGGCCGCCGCACCCGTTCGCCGCGCTCGCGTACCTGTGCGGCGTCGCGATCGTGATGGTCGCGGTCACGCTGCTGTTCGCCTCGCGGCTGTCGATGGTCGCGAGCGGCATCGCCGCGGTCGTCCTGTACGGCCTCGCCTGGATCGTCGGGGTCGCGTCGGACATCGGTGCGAGCGCGCACAACCAAGCGATGATCGACGCCGGCACGGTCAGCCAGCTCATCTTGCCGTCGGACGCGTTCTGGCGCACGGCCGTCTACCATCTCGAGCCGGCCGCGCTGATCGCCGCCCTGCACGGCAACGCGCCGTTCATGGTCGCCGCACCGCCTCCCCTAGCGATGCTGCTCTGGTCGTTCGGCTGGATCGTCGTCGTCGTCGCAGCAGCCTGTTGGAGCTTCGCCACCCGCGACTTCTAGGGCAACACCCACGAGTTGACCGATTGCATCGCGGCGTCGAGGCCCTCGTGCAGCCATTTCTCCACGCCGTCCGCGCTCTGGCTGATGACCACCGGGAGCGAGATGCGTTCCTCGCTCGAGAACGGACTCAAGACGTGATCGATGCTGTCGCGCTCGGGCCGGCCGACGCCGACCCGGAGGCGCGGGAACGCGTCGGTCATCGTACCGATGATCGAGCGCAAGCCGTTATGGCCGCCGTGGCCGCCGCTCGGGCGCATGCGCAGCCGGCCGAACGCGAGGTCCATGTCGTCGCTGATGACCAGCAGGTCGGCCGGCTCGACGCGATACCACGACGCGATCACGCGCACCGGCGCGCCGCTGAGGTTCATGAACGATTGGGGTTCGACCAGCAGCGCGTCTTCGCGCGGGACCAGCGCCTGTCGCGCCTTGTCCTTGACGCGCCACTGGTCGACACCCCAGCGGCGCGCGAGTTCCTCGACCACCATGAAGCCGACGTTGTGCCGCGTCGCTTCGTACTCTCTCCCGGGATTGCCGAGACCGACGACGAGACGCAACTACGCCGAAGGGGTCTCTTCCGGTGCGCCGCCGATGACTTCCGGCTCGGCCTGCTCGAGCGCGGCGCCGGCGGCGGCCTCTTCGACGGCCTGGGCCGTCTTGGACGGCTCGACGGACACGACCAGTTGGTCGGCCGGGGTGAGCAGCTTGAAGCCGTTCGGCAGTTTCACCTCGCCGGCCGTGATGTGCTGGTGGATGCCGAGCTCGGTCACGTCGACCTCGAGGTTCTCCGGCAGTTTGTTGGCCGGGCCCTCGATCTCGATCTCGTGCAGCACGGTATCCATCACGCCGCCGAACTCCTTGACGCCGATGGCGACGCCGACGGTGACGATCGGGAGCTTCGTGTGGATGCTCTCGGTCGCCGAGACGCGCTGCAGATCGGCGTGGACGACCTTATGCGAGACCTGGTGGCGCTGGACGTCGCGGACCATCGCGGTCTCGTTCTTGCCGCCCTTGACGAGCGTGATGATGCCGTTGCGGCCGCCATGGTGCAGCAGATCGTCGAACGCCTTGGCGTCGACGGCGACGTGTTCCGGCGCATCGCCGTGGCCGTAGATGACGGCCGGGATCTTGCCGGCGACGCGCAGTTTGCGCGCCGAGTTCGAGTCGACGTGCCCGGTGCGCGCTTCGATGGTGAGCTTGAGCTCTTGCTTGGTAGCCACGTTGGAAGACCTTCCTTAGGAAACCGCCACCGGCTCCAGCGCGTCGGGCGCGGGGAGCGGGTTGGCGAAGTTCGGGGATTCTTCGTCGCCGAACAGTTCGGAGACGGAACGATTGGTGGTGATGCGGGTGATCGCATCGGCGAGCGTCTGCGCGATCGAGAGCTGGACGAACTTCGGATGGTTCTCGACCCCGGCGAACGGGATGGTATTGGTGACGATCACCTTCTCGATCGGCGAGGCCTCGAGCACGTCGATGGCCTCGCCGGCGAAGATGCCGTGGGTCGCGACCGTGTAGACCTTGGTCGCGCCGCGCGCCAGGATCGCCTCGGCGGCCTTCGCCAGGGTGCCGCCGGTGGAGATCATATCGTCGACCACCACCGCCACCTTACCCGTAACGTCGCCGACGATATCGGTCACTTCCGAGACGTCCGGCTCCGGCCGGCGCTTGAAGACGATCGCGAGCGAAGCGTTCAAGCGCTTGGCGAACAGCTCTGCGCGATGGACTCCGCCGGCGTCGGGCGAGACGATCACGATCTTGTCGTCGCAGAGCCCTTCCTTCTTCAGATAGTTGCACAGGACGGGCATGGCCATCAGGTTGTCGACCGGGAGGTCGAAGAAGCCCTGGATCTGGGCGGCGTGCAGGTCCATCGTCACGATGCGCTTGGCGCCGGTCACCTTGATCAGGTTGGCGACGACCTTGGCGGAGATCGGCTCGCGGCCTTTCGTCTTCTTGTCCTGTTTGGCGTAGCCGTAGTACGGGATGACGGCGGTGATGCGCGCGGCCGAGGCCCGACGCAGGGCGTCGATCATCAGCAGCAGCTCCATCAGGGCGTCGTTCACGCCGTCACCCTTGGGCGACTTGCAGATCGGCTGGATCACGAAGACCTCGGATCCGCGGACGTTCTCGCCGATCTCGACGCGCGTCTCTTCGTTCTTGAATTTCGCGACGAGCGCTTTGCCCAGATGGACCTTCAAGCGCTTGGCGATATCTTCGGCTAGTTGCTTGTTCGCGTTGCCGCTGAACAGTAAAGGCGTATGGCTCACAGAGCTGATCTCCCCGGGGCGAGTTGCAGCCCGGTCCCCCTTCACGCGAGCGTCGGGGCATCCCTAGGGAGCCGCGGAAAAAGGGAGTGAAACCGAACCGCCGGCCGGGGTGTCGAAGGAGCGCACCATGTCCGGAAGGTTCAAACTCGTCTCGCCCTTCGCGCTCGCGGGGGACCAGCCCAAGGCCACCCAGCTGTTGGGCGAGGGCATCCTGCGCGGCGACCGCGCCCAGACCATCCTCGGCGTGACCGGCACCGGCAAGACCCTGGCGAAGGCGCGGACGGTCGAGATCGTCCAGAAGCCGACCCTGGGGCTCTGCCACAACAAGACCCTGGCGGCCCAGCTCTGCGCCGAATTCCGCGAGTTCTTCCCCGAGAACGCGGTCGAGTATTTCGTCTCGTACTTCGACTACTACCAGCCCGAGGCGTACATCGCGTCCACCGACACCTTCATCGAGAAGGACTCTTCGATCAACGAGGAGATCGAGCGGCTGCGCCACGCCACCACCCAGGCGCTGCTGACGCGGCCGGACACGCTGATCGTCGCGTCGGTCTCGTGCATCTACGGCCTCGGTTCGCCTTCCGACTATATGGCGATGTCGGCCGAGATCAAGGTCGGCGACGAGATCGATCGCGACGCGCTGCTGCGCAAGCTGGTCGACATGCAGTACCGGCGCAACGATCTCAACCTGGTCCGCGGCACGTTCCGCGTGCGCGGCGACACCTTGGAGTTCGTCGGCGTAGAAGAAGAGCTGGTCCACCGGATCGAGTTCTTCGGCGACGCGGTCGAAGCGATCAACGTCGTCAACATCCTGACCGGCGAGTACGTGGAGAGCAAGACCGAGGTCACGCTCTTCCCGGCCAAGCACTTCATCACGCCCGACGAGAAGCTCAAGCGCGCCATCTCGTCCATCGAAGTCGAGCTGCAGGAACGCCTCAAGGTCTTCAAAGATGCCGGCAAACTGCTCGAAGCGCAGCGTCTCGAGATGCGCACCAACTACGACCTCGACATGCTCCGCGAGGTCGGCTACTGCAACGGCGTGGAGAACTATTCGCGCCATCTGACCGGCCGCGAGCCGGGCTCGACGCCCTGGTGCCTGCTCGACTTCTTCCCCAAGGACTGGCTGCTCTTCGTCGACGAGTCGCACGTCTCGCTGCCGCAGGTGCACGGCATGTACCACGGGGATCGCGCCCGCAAGATGTCGCTGGTGGAGCACGGATTCCGCCTGCCGAGCGCGCTCGACAACCGTCCGCTGACCTACGAGGAGTTCGACGCCCACCTCAACCAGGTGGTCTACGTCTCGGCGACGCCGGGCACGTACGAGATCGGCCGCAGCGCCCAGACCGTCGAGATGATCATCCGCCCGACCGGATTGGTCGACCCCGAGGTCGACGTGCGCCCGACCCGCAACCAGGTCGACGACCTGATGGAAGAGATCCGCATCCGCGCGGAACGCAAGGAGCGCGTGCTGGTCACCACGCTGACCAAGAAGATGGCCGAGGATCTGACCGACTTCCTGCTCGAGATGAACTTCAAGGTGCGCTACCTGCACAGCGAGGTCGACACCCTCGAACGCATCGCGATCCTGCGCGACCTGCGGCTGGGCGTCTTCGACGTGCTGGTCGGCATCAACTTATTGCGCGAAGGTCTGGACCTGCCCGAGGTCTCGCTGGTCGGCATCCTGGACGCGGATAAGGAAGGCTACCTGCGCAGCGAGACGTCGCTCATCCAGACGATCGGCCGCGCGGCGCGCAACGTCGACGGACGGGTCATCATGTACGCCGACGTGATCACCCAGTCGATGGCGCGCGCGCTCGGCGAGACCAAGCGCCGTCGCGAGATCCAGGTCGCCTACAACCTGGAGCACGGCATCGAACCCAAGACGATCCGGCGCGAGATCCACAACATCCTCGCGATGATCGGCGCGACCGAGGAGAACACCGCCAAGCTGGCCCTCAAGAAGGACAAGCTGCCGCGCGACGTCGCCGCCCGGATGGCCTCCGAGCTGGACAAGAAGATGCGCGAGTTCGCCGCCAATCTGGAGTTCGAGAAGGCGGCCGCGCTGCGCGACGAGCTGCTCGAACTGCGCAAGCAGATCGGCGGCAACGAATCCGTGCTCTTCCAAGGCAAGGCGCCGAAGATCTTCGCGCAGGCGCTCTCCGAGCTGACGGGCTAGCCGGGAACGCCGCTCCGGCGGGCGAACGCTCGCCTCATGGGATGGACGAGTCTGCTGCCCGAGATCGGGATCATCGTCGCGATCGCGCTGCTCGCGGTCGGCCTGCACTTCATCTTGCAGAGCCGGACCAAGTACGAGGTGCTCCGCAAGCATAACGACGTCGCCGGCTATCTGTTCTCGGCCGTCGGCACGATCTTCGCGGTCGTCCTCGGATTTCTCGTGATCATCGTGTGGCAGAAATTCGATGGCGCGGTCGGCAACGCGCAGGTCGAGGTCGCCGCCGTTTCCGACCTCTATCGCGACGTGGCGGCCTATCCGCAGGCCGAGCGCGAGCCGATCCGTCGCGAACTCCACGAGTACATGGACACCGTCGCGGCGGTGGAGTGGCCGGCGATGGCCGCGGGAAAGGAACCGACGGCATCGGTGCGCGTGCTCGAGCTGATCGCCTACAACGTCGACCGCTTCAAACCGGCCTCGCTCGTAGAGCAGGACGCGCAGGATAAATCGATGGACCAGGTCCAGCGATTGCTCGACGCGCGGCGGCTGCGCATCCATCAGAACGAACCGTCCGTCCCGCCGATCCTCTGGTTCGCGCTGGTCGTGGGCGCGGGCGCGGTGATCGGCTTCGCCTTCATGTTCGGCGTCGAGAACCGGACCTCGCAGCTGCTCATGACCGGGGTGCTCGCGATCGTCATCGGCCTGCTCTTCGTGGTCATCTACGAGTTCGATTCGCCGTTCAGCGGCGCGGTCGGCGTCCCGCTCGACGGCTGGCTGGCGCTCCACGAACGGCTGACGCAGATCCACTAGGCCCGGCGCCTCGCCGCGGGGAAGCGTCGCGGTATGATACGCATCCTTTCATTCGCCCTGGCCCTCGCGTTGCTCGGTGGAACTGCGGCCTATGCCGCACCGACGCCCGCGCCGTCTCCCGCGCCGACCTCGACGGCCGATGCGGCGGCCGCGGTCCAGGCCGCCGCCTGGGTGCGCGCCATCCAGGCCGGGACCATCGACCGCGCCTCGCTCACGCCCGAGATGGACAAATTGCTGACCCCGGCGCTGGTGACGGCCACGGCGGCGCAGCTCGGACCGCTCGGCGCGCCGGTCGCGATGCGGCAGACCCAGCTCGTCCACAAGGATGGCAACACCGCGCGGGTCTACGCCGTCGACTTCGCGCACGCGTCGCTGACGTTCGTCTATGCGACCGACGACGCGACCGGAAAAGTCAGCGGCCTGCGCTTTTCGAACGCGGAATAGCGCGTGCGCGTCGCCCTGCGCGAGGTCGCCCGGAGCGACGCGCTCGTAACGCTCGCGGCCGAGCTTCCGCCGAGCACCGGCGAGACGACCGTCCACTACGCCACCCGCACGGGCGCGCTGCTGCGCCTGGACGGCGTCACCGCGGGCGCGTTCGATCGCGAACACGGTGAGGCGATCCTGGGCCCGTCGGACGCGCCGCGCGCGCTGACCCTCGAGGTCGAACGGCGCGCGCTGCCGACGAACGCCTTGCCGTCGGGTCCCGGCTTGGACTGGTGGCTGTTGAACGCGCGGAGCGCGCCGAAGCCGAGCACCTGGTGTGACGTCGGTCCCTCGACGACGGCGCTGCGCGCCGACGCAAGGGGTGACAGGGGGGGCCTCGCGCTTTGGGGGCACTCGCACCTGGATGTGGCGTGGTTGTGGACGTACGAGGAGTGCCGGCGCAAGGCGCAGCGGACGTTCGCGGTGGCGCTCGAGCTGCTCGACCGGGATCCGGCGTTCGTCTTCATGCAGAGCCAGCCGCAGCTCTATGCGTTCGTCCAGGAGCGCGACCCCGCGCTCTTCGAACGCGTCCGCGCGCTTGCGAAGGCGGAGCGCTTCGATCCGGATGTCGCGGCGATGTGGGTCGAACCGGACTGCAACGTGCCGTCGGGCGAATCGCTGCTCCGGCAGATGCTCTACGGCCACGCCTACTGCGTCGCGGAGTTCGACGTCGCGCCGAGCATCGCGTGGCTGCCCGACAGCTTCGGCTTCGCCAACACGCTGCCCAGCCTGCTCGCGCATTGCGGCATCCGGCGCTTCGGAACGACCAAGCTGCAGTGGAACGACACCACCCGGTTCCCG
>JANWKW010000131.1 GCA_025451135.1 Vulcanimicrobiia bacterium
CGCGATCGGCGCGGGCGATCTCGCGCTCGTCATCCAGATGCAAGACGGGACGTTCACGTATTCGAACACTGCATCCTACGGCACGGGCGCTTCGATCGCCAACGCCGGACTCTACGAATACGTTCAGGTCACGGGGGTCACCGCGGGTACCGCCACGATCGTGGGCGCCGGGAGCGGCGGCGGACTGATCAACTCGTATACGCGGTCCGCCGCGACGGGAACGCACGGCCAGCAGACCTACCAGATCATCCGCGTGCCGCAGTACTCGACGGCGACGCTCAGCTCGACCTATACGGCGGCATATTGGGATGGGAAGACGGGAGGCGTCGCCGCCCTCGACGTCGCTTCGACGCTCAACCTCGGGGGCGCCAGCGTCTATGCGAGCGGCGACGGCTTCCGCGGCGGCGGCGTCTCGGTCGCGGCGACCAGCCCGGCCGGCGTCTTGAACACCGACTACGTCGACTCGGCCGCGATGAACGGCGCGAATCCGAGCACCGCGCCGCCGGCGATGGGCTTCAAAGGCGAAGGCATCTTCGGGACGCCCGACTACACGTTCGGCTATACGACCTTCACGAATCCCGCCTCGCCAGCGGGTCCGACGATCGTGAAAGCCACCAGCGGTAACGGATATCCGGGCGGCGACGTCGCGATGGGAGCGCCGGGAAACGGCGGCGGCGGCGGTACCGATATGAATCCGGCGACCAACGATTCGAACGACGGCGGGGGCGGCGGATCCAACGGCGGGAATGGCGGCAACGGCGGCTATCCGTGGTCGAGCCAGAACCCGAAATATTCGCAGACGAGTCCGGCCGTCCATACGCAGGCTAACTTCGCGACCGTCGATGCGACCCACAGCCCCGATCTCGGCGGCCGCGGTGCGGCCGCAATCGCGTCCGGAACGCGCGCACTCATGGGCGGCGGCGGCGGAGCGGGTTCGAACAACAATGGTTCCAACAACAACGCGTTCTCTGCCGACGGATCGTCGGGCGGTACCGGCGGCGGCATCGTGCTCATGCGGATCGCGTATACGAGCGGCAGTCCGGCGACGATCTTCGCCGACGGGACCACCGGCCTGGCACCCGATAACGACGGCGGTGGCGGCGGCGGCGCCGGCGGAACGGTCATCATCACGTCACCCAATCCGTTCAGCGGGATCACCGTCTACGCGCGCGGCGCGGCCGGGACCTCGGCCTATTTCGCGTCCGGCGATACGACGGTGACGACGGCGCACGGTCCGGGCGGCGGCGGCGGCGGGGGCGTCGTCTACAGCAGCAGTTCCGTCGGCGCGAACACCTCGGGCGGCAGCAACGGCGTCACCGTCTCCGGACAGGCCCTGTCCTACGGCGCCACGCCCGGATCGGCCGGGATCTCGGGGACCCTCTCCGACGCTTCGGTGCCGGGGGCGCCCTCGGGCGCATCCTGCTTCTCGTCGGGCGGCTCGGGCACTGCCACGCTCTACACCGGACCGGTCGACGGCACCGAGCCCACGTACTTCGGAGCCGATTATACCGGTTCGTACGACGGCAGCGTCACTGCGACCAACGACAACGACTTCACGGCGACGAGCATGAATCTGTCCAACGCTTCGGCGACCCCGACCAACACCGGCACGGTCCCCGGGACCTGGCTCGGATCGGCCTTCACGTTCTCGGTCGCGCCGACCGTTCAGATCCCGCACGAACTCTACTATGTGGACACGGTTCGCCGCCGTTACCACCAGCTGTCGCTCGTTGCCCAAGCGCCCGTCCTTCCGGCGAATTGGTCGGTTCACGTCTGCCCGGACAACGGCGCGAACGCCCCGAACTGCGCCGCGGTGAACACCGGCTCGTGTTCGACGACGGCGGACCGTAATACGTGGATGACGGTGACCGCGGCTTCGTCGGGTTCTTCGATCACCGGGGTGTTCTGCTATTACTCCGGAACGACCACGCCCGGGGTGCAGCAGTCGGTCAAATATTGGACGGTCTATACGCCTGCGGCGGGCACGTATACGACGTTCAATCGCTACGATGCGTTCATATCGGCGAGCGACGATCAGGCGACGCCGGCCCTCAACAACACCCACGACGAGATCTATGCCGGCTTCGTGCCGATCACCAAGACCGCCACGATCGTGACCAACGGATGTCCGGCCGGCGTCACGCCGCCGGCGAGCGGCGTCTGTCCGGGCGGCACGATCCGCTACGCGCTCGACTTCCGCAACATCATGGTGGGTGCCGGGCTCGGGACCGAGGGCCAGCTGCTCTCCGCCTTCGACTACGTGAAGGCCGGATCGCTCATCATCTCCGACGCGGGCAACGCGACCTTCACCAACGGCGCGGCCACCAACAACACCGCGACCTACACCAACGGGCTCGCAAGCGTCATGTCCGGCACGGCCGCGAACTATGCGGCCTGCAGCGCGACCGCCAACTCGTGCGGCGTGCACACCGACCACGACGCGGGGATCGGCACGACCACGTTCACCGGCAACGTCGCCGGCTCGACCTCCTGGACGGCGACCATCGGCGGCGCGTCCTTCCAGCTCGTGCCGTCCGGCTACACCCTCGGCGCGAACCAGGCGACGCAAGGGACGATCACGTTCGCCGAAGTCGTCAAGTGAGCCGGCGCACCATCCACGCGAACACCAGGTAGACCAGCACCACCAGGGTCGGGAGCGCGAGCAATCCGCTCTCCGAGGCGCGCATCACGCTCGCGTCGATCTCGGGAAAGCGCGCGGAACTCGCGATCAGCAAGACCACCAACACCGGTACGAACGCTAGCGCTCGCCACAGGCCGCGATGCTCGCCCCCCTTGGCGCGCGCGATCTGCATGCCGGTCAGCGCCGCGAAAATGAAGATCAGCGGGTCCGAGACGTTCGCGTATTCCGGCAGCACGCGCTCGTAGCCGAACGCCAGGAAGAGTCCGAGGACGAACCACGGATGAGACAGCCGGGGCGCCCGCCACCGGCCGAAGAAGATCGCGCCGGCGGCGACCAGATAGGTGCCGGCCGCTGCCGTCTGCAGGTACGGTGACGGGTTCACGCCGGCGGCGAACCGATGACCGGCTTGACCGCGTCTCCCAGGGCGTGGTCGACCGCGGCCAGCATCTCCGGGTCGGTCTCTTGCTCGCGAGCGCAGAGCAGGATGGGCAGGCGCCAGTCCTTATCGGCGGTCGCCAACTGCCGGACGATCGCCAGACGCATCGTCCGGTCGAACTTGCGCTGTCCGGTTCCGAGCAGGAGGGGCCAGTAGATCCCGGCCTCGGGCGATGCGGGCGCATCGGGGCGGTCCGGGTGCCGGCGCAGGGCCGCCAAGAGAAACAGCGCACCGGCGAACAGGCTGACGGCGAGCCCTATCTCCTGGATCGGCATTGACCCCGGAGGTTCTGCGATTCGCGGGCCCGCTCATGCCGGGCGTCACGCTCCCCAGGTCGAATGCGTTAGGCTAGGGTCCCACTCTTGGAGGCGTATAGCATGCGGCGTCTCGGCCTTGCGTTTACCGGTCTGCTCCTCGCGCTGGTGTGCATCGGCGCGGCGGCGTTCGCGTCCGACGAGAAGATCATCCTCAACCCCAATGGCGCCCGCCAGGGCATCGACTTCGAGTCGGACCCGGCCGGCGCGATGAAATCCGCGCGGGAGCGGGTCGCGGCCGGCGATCTGCCCGGCGCGATCAAGGGCCTGGCCACCTACGTGGCCGCGCACGCCACCGAAGGCGACCCGGCCCGTCTGCTCGGCGATCTATATTACCGCAGCGGCGATCTGCCGAAGGCCGAAAGCACGTACCGCAGCATCTTGGCGCTCTATCCGAAGGATCGCGAGACGCACAACCGCCTCGGCACGGTCCTCGCGACCGAGAACCGGGTCGACGACGCCATCGCGGAGTTCAACGCGTCCTTGCCGGGCACGGATTCGGTCGGCGACCTGGTCGCGCTGCACGCCAAGAAGGGCGATCTGCAGGCCTATCGCGCGAAGCTCGAACTGCTCGCCGATACCTATCCGACCTTCACCGCGGCCCAGAGCGAGCTGGGCCAGGCGTATGCGGCCCTGCATCGGCCGAGCGAGGCGGCGCGGATGTTCCGGCGCGCGCTCGACAACGATCCGACCGACATCACCGCCCTCAACGGTCTCGGCCTCGCGATGCTCGACCTGCGGGCCTACGATCTCGCGGCCGGCAACTTCAAGCGCTGCCTGCAGATCGATCCGACCGACTACTCGTGCGCCGACAATCTCGGCGCGACGTATCTCGAGACGGGCCGACAGGCCGAGGCCGAGGCGATCCTCACGACCGCGCACAACCTGGCGCCCGAACGGGGCGAGGCGCTGGTCAATTTCGGCTACCTGGCGGACATCCGCGGCGATTGGAAAGGCGCGGTCGCGTGGTACGTGAAGGCGCTCGCGCTCTCGCCGTTCGCGCGCGACGCGTATTTCGACCTGGGACTCGTCTACGATCAGCACCAGCTCTACGATCAAGCCGAAGCGGTGCTCGTCAAAGGCATCGCGGTCAATCCGAACGACGGTCCGCTGCATGCGGTGCTCGGGCAGACGTATCAGGACGCGGGAAAGAACGCCTTGGCGTTGGAGCAGTTCCGGCTTGCGGCGGCGTCGCTCGACCCGACGATCGTGGCATTGGCCCGGTCGCGGTTCGCGGCGCTTGACGGGGGGCACACGCCGGCCCCGTAGCTTTGCGGCGCTGCTTGCGCCGTTGCCGGAGACGTCGCGCCGGGGCACGGGGACATTGGTTCGGTGCGGCGCAGGCGCGCCTCGTGCGCGCGAAGGGTAGGGCTCTGTCGCTCCGCCCTCCAGGCTCCGCTCGGTCGCCCAGCCTCCCTTCACCAACGTCCCCGTACCCCGGCGCGACGTCTCCGGCAACAGCAGACCCATCGACCGGCAGTGCCTCAACGGCCCGGTCGGTCTCGCTCCTGATTATTTCAGCAGGGCGATGACTTCGATCTCGACGTTGCAGTGTTTGGGGAGGGTCTTTACGGCGACGGTGGAGCGGGCGGGTTTGGTGGTCGGGAAGTAGCTTCCGTAGACGGCGTTGACGGCGGCGAAGTCGGACATCTCGGCGAGGAAGATGGTGGTCTTGACGACGTCGTCGTAGTCGAGGCCGGCGGCGCGCAGGATGGCGCCGACGTTCTTCATCACTTGGGTGGTCTGCTCGGCGATGTCGCCTTGGACCAGTTCGTTGGTGGACGGATCGGTCGGCGTTTGGCCGGAGCAGAAGAGGAAGCCGTTGGCGGCGACGGCGTGGCTGTACGGCCCGATCGGCGCGGGCGCGTCGGGTGCGGTGACGGGTCGTGCGTTGCTCATAGACAGGAACCTTGGCGGTTGACGCGCAGAGTCTTTTGCGACGATGCACGCAGACGATATCGACGTCCTGGCCGCGGTCTATTCGGCGGTCGTCCCGGACGGCGCGCCGAGCGATGGGGCGGCGCAGATGGCGCTGGCCATCGAACGCTTGGCGCCGCCTCGCGCGAAGCGGTTGCGCTTGCTCCTGCGGGGATTGCGCGCGCTCGGGTTCGTGCGGCGGTCGCGCGACGCGCGCGGGCGGATGCTGCGGAGCATGGCCGCCAGTCCGCTCCCGGATCTGCGGACGGGCTACGCCGCGCTCGTGCGTTTGGCGGCGTTCCTGGCCTACGCGTCGGACGACGGCGAGCGCAACCGGCTGTGGGAGCGGATCGGGTATCCCGGTCCGCGCGAAGATCTGCCGCCGGCGCCCGAACCGCATCCGCGCGCCGACGTCGCGCCGCCGGAGCGGGTGGACGCGATCGTGATCGGCTCGGGGGCGGGCGGGGGTTCGGCGGCCGTGACGTTCGCGCGCGCGGGGCTGCGCGTGGCGGTCTTCGAGGGCGGTCCGTGGCCGGATGCGATCGCGCGCCGCCAACGCGAGCGCGACGCGTTCGCGGACCTGTACCTCGAATCGGGATTATGCGCGACGACCGATCTGGGCCTCTCGATGCTGGCGGGCGCGTGCGTCGGCGGCGGTACGGCGGTGAACTGGACGACCTCGCTGCGCTTGAGCGATGCGGTCGCGCGTCAATGGGAACGTTCGAGCGGGGTCGAGTTCGCCGAGTCGCTGCGGCCGCACTACGAGGCGCTCGAGCTGGAACTCGACCTCCGCCCGGCGGCGTCGCACAACCCGAACAACGCCGCGATCCTGCGGGGCGCGGACGCGCTCGGCTGGCACGCGATCGCGCAGCCGCGCAACGCATCGTGCACGGGCGACGGCTGCGGGTATTGCGGATTCGGATGCGCGTACGCGACCAAACGTTCGACGGACCGCACGTTCCTGCGCGAGGTGCTCGATCGCGGCGGCTTCGTGGTGGGCGACGCGCCGGTCGAAGGCATCCTGGTCGAGGACGGCGTCGCGGTCGGCGTCCGCGTGCGGATCGACGGCGCGTCGCGCGACGTGCGCGCGACGACCGTCGCGTGTGCAGGCGGCGCGCTGCGCACGCCGTCGCTGCTGGCGACCGCCGGCGTTCGCTCGACGCATTTGGGCGCGCATCTGCACGTCCACCCGACCTGCGCCATCCTGGCCGAGTTCGACGCGCCGGTCGAACCGTGGCGGGGACCGACCCAGTCGGCCCTGTGCGACGAGTTCGCGGCGCTCGACGACGCATACGGCGTCGTCCTCGAGGCCGCGCCCGCCCACCCGGGCTTGGCGGCGCTGGCCGTGCCCTGGCTCGGTCGGGACGCGCACGCCGCGGAGATGGAACGGATCGCGCGCACGGCGGCGCTGATCGCGATCGTCCGGGATCGCGGTGAGGGCCGCGTCGGCACGGGCGCCGCGCCGGCCGTCGACTACCGGCTCGACCGGTACGACGCGCGTCATCTCGCGACCGGCCTCGAGCGATTGGCAGAACTGGGGCTGGCGGCCGGCGCGGAGCGCGTGCGGACGCTGCACGCGTCGCCGCTGGAACTGCGGGCCGGCGCCTCGCCGGCGACGCGTGCGGCTTTCGAAGGCGCGATCCGGCGCGCCTCGATGGCGCCCAATCGGGTCGGTTTGTTCTCGGCGCACCAGATGGGGACGGCGCGGATGGCCCGAGACGTCGCCGGCGGCGTGGTCGACCCGGCCGGCCGGGTGGGCGGCTGCCGCGGACTCCTGGTCGTCGACGGCCGCGCGTTTCCGCTGGCCTCCGGGGTGAACCCGATGCTGACCATCGCGGCGCTGGCGCGTCGGACCGCTACGCAGGCGGTCGAACGGCTGGCGTAGGACAACGACCGCGCATGGATCTCTTGCAGACCGAGTTCGCGCGGGTCGGCCGCTTCATCGACGACTACCTCGAACATCCCGAGCGGTATCCGGTCCTCGCCCGGACGCGCCCGGGCGATATCGTCGCGGCCCTGCCGGAGTCGGCGCCGGAGACGGGCGAGCCGTTCGACGCGCTGATGGACGATTTCGAGCGCGTCGTGCTTCCCGGTATCACGCACTGGAACCACCCGCGGTTCTTCGCGTACTTCGCGACCAGCGCGGCTCCGGTCGCGATCGCGGCCGAAGCGCTGGCGGCGACATTGGACGTCAAGGCGATGCTCTGGCGCACGTCGCCCGCGGCGAGCGAACTCGAAGCGGTGGTGATGCGTTGGCTCGGGCGGCTGCTCGGTCTGCCGGACGCGTTCACGGGCATCATCTACGACACGGCCTCGATCGCCGGCTTCACCGCGCTCGCGGCGGCCCGCGAAGCGCTCGATCTCGATATCCGGCGCAAGGGCATGAGCGGGCGCGATCTGCCGCGCTTGCGCGTCTACGTCACCGAGCACACCCACTCGCACGTCGAGAAGGCGGCGATCGCGCTCGGCGTCGGTCAGGAGAACGTCGTCAAGGTCGCCTGCGACGAGGCGTTCCGGATGCGCCCCGAGGCGCTCGATGCGGCCATCGCCGCCGACCTCGCCGCCGGACACCGGCCGATGGCGGTCGTCGCGACGGTCGGCACCACCTCGACCACCTCGATCGATCCGGTGGCGGCGATCGCCGCGATCGCGCGCGCGCGCGGCGTGTGGCTCCACGTCGACGCCG
>JANWKW010000132.1 GCA_025451135.1 Vulcanimicrobiia bacterium
AGCGCCGAGGAGGGCACGCCGGGAGCGGCGCTGCCGGATCAGGTGCCCGCGCGCGAGCGCCGCAAGCGCCTGGTACGACTGCGCGAGGCGCAGCGCATCGCCTCGGAGCGCGCGCGCTCCAAGCGCGTCGGCGAGACGGTCTCGGTGCTCGTGGAAGAGCGCCGCACCTTGCGGACGGGCGATCCGTTCCGCGCGGCGCTGGGCACGGGCGAGGTCTGGTTCGGCCGCTCCGCGGGCGAAGCGCCCGGGGTCGACGGCGGCGTGTTCTTCGCCGGCGACGCGACGCCCGGGGAGTTCGTCCCGGTCACGCTCGACGGTCACGGGCCGTTCGATTTCTTCGGTACGCTAAAGGAACGTGTCGTCGTTGGGTAAGCACCTCGGTCCCGAGTTAGATCCGGTCGCACGCCCGTCGCGCGGGCCGCTGCTCAAGCGTATCGCGCTGACGGTCGGCATCGTACTCGTCGGCTTCGTCTCGGTCGTCGTCGGATTCTCGATCTTCCAGCACAAGAGCATCCCCGCGGTGCTCGGCGAGATGGCGGGCGTCAAGACGCCGCAGGAGGTGTTCGGCAAGAACAACCTGCTGGTGCTGGTCGTGGGCCTCGACTACGACTACACCGATAAGGACATCGAGTACTCGGCATCGGCGCGCACCGACGTGATCAAGGCGATCAATCTCGATTTCGACAAGAAGCACGCGTACGTGCTGAGCATCCTGCGCGACACGGTCGCGACGATGCCGAACGGCAGCCAGGCCAAGATCAACGAGGCCTACTCCGAGGGCGGCATCAAGGCGTCGAAGTCGGTCATCGCGGACTTCCTCGGCACGCCCCCGTTCGACCGGTACGTCATCCTGCGCTCCGATTCGGTCAAGGACATCATCGACGCGATCGGCGGCGTCGACGTCGACGTCAAAGATTCGAACTGTCTCCAATCCAAGCAGTGCAAGAACCAAGACTCGCTCGACTACGACGACAACTGGGGCCACCTCCACATCCATCTCAAGCCCGGCCTGCAGCACCTCGACGGCGAGAAGGCCGTCGGCTATTCGCGCTACCGGCACGACTGGTGCGGCGACCCGTGCCGTTCGATGCGTCAGGATCAAGTCGTCCAGGCGATCGTGAGCAAGATGCGCGGCAACAAGCTCAATACGCTCTGGCACCTGCCCGATCTGATCGCCTTCGTCCGCAAGAACGTCACCACGAACCTCTCGCAGGGCGAGATGCTGACCTTGGCCACCTACTTCTCGGACATGGATAAGAACGGCGTCGTCCAGAACCAGCTGCACATGGCCGACAACGTCACGTTGGCGGACGGCGGAGCGGCCATCACGGTCGACCCCGCCGAGAAGAAGAAGCTGGTCCACGACATGCTGATCGCGCCACCGACGCCGCAGCCGACGCCGGATACGATGGCGCTGCTCTCGATCCCGCCGAACACCATCAAGATCGACGTCGAGAACGGCAGCGGCGTGCAGGGCGCGGCCCACGTGGTCGCCGCCGCCCTCAAGGCCAAGGGCTTCGCGATCGGGCACGTCGGCAACGCACCGAGCGACGTCGAGGCGACCGAGATCCACGAGCATTCGCAGACCGCCTTCGCAGCGGCGAAGGCGCGCGCGGCGCTTCCGGAGTCGCTGCACGCGCTCCCGATCACCGGCGACGATCCCTCCGCGGGCGCCGCGGCGAGCGACGTGACGATCGTCGTCGGGAAGGATCTCGTCGCGGCGCTCAATTCCGCGACTACGCCCGGATCGGCCCTGCCGAGCTCGACGCCGTGAACCCGCGCGTCCGTCTCATCGCGGCGATCGTCGTCGCCGGCCTCGTCGCGTTCGCCGCTTGGCGGCTCTTCGAACATTCCGGCACGCTGATCAAGCCCGCGCTGATCACGCCGGACATGAACGCCCACGAAGCGCTCTCGCCGGATCTGGGCGCGCGCGTCGACCGCCTGCTGAACGAGCGCAAAGAGGCGAATCGCGCGGGGCGCCCCCGCCTGATCGCGCTGACGTTCGAC
This sequence comes from Vulcanimicrobiia bacterium, assembly GCA_025451135.1. Lineage (GTDB taxonomy): Bacteria > Vulcanimicrobiota > Vulcanimicrobiia > Vulcanimicrobiales > Vulcanimicrobiaceae > JALYSX01. The sequence continues at coordinate 2,008 of JANWKW010000132.1, forward strand.
GACGGCCCGTATCCGGTGTTCACGCCCTTGCTGCTCGACCAGCTGCGCACGCTCCACGTCCCGGCGACGTTCTTCCTGATCGGCCGGGACGCCGAGCAGTGGCCGGAACTCACCCAACGCATCCGCGCCGACGGACACGAGATCGCGGACCACACGTATTCGCATCCGGACCTGGATAAGGAGACCGACGCGCAGGTGCGCGAGGAGATCCTCAAGGGTCGGGACGTCGTCTGGTCGATCGCCCCGGACCCGTCGCTGCGCACATTGATGCGCCCTCCGCACGGCCGCTTCACCGAGGAGACGGTCGACGTCGCCCAGTCGCTCGGCTACAAAGTGGTCCTGTGGACCGACGATTCGGGCGATTGGCGGACGCTCACCGCCGAGGAGATCGCCGACCATCTGCTCGAGCATGCCACCGCCCCCGAGATCGTGCTGCTCCATTCGGGTAAGCTAGCCACGATCGAAGCCCTGCCGCGGGTGGTCGCCCGGTTCCGGGCGGCAGGCTACCGCTTCGTCACCGCCGGCGACCTGATCCGTCAGGTCCCGGCCGATCAGCTCAATCACCCCGCTAAAGGCCCAGTCTAACTCAAGGGAGTCCGTGGTAGAATGCCCCGTCAGATCATCGATACTCAGAGCAGCCGGCCCCGGTATATCCGGCGCCGGGCCGTCCAAGGGGCCGTCCTGGTGGCGGTCCTCATGGTCGTCCTGATCGGTCTCTACCTCATCCTCGGCCATCACGGGGGAGTCGTCTCCCACGGTGCGCTTGCCCCCGTTTCAGCCGGAATCCAGGAAACCGCCCCCGCGGCCGAGGAATCTGGCGCGTTCTATTCTAGGAGATCACATGCTGCGTAGGCTTTCCCTCGGACTCGTCGGCTTGAGTCTGGCTGCTGCGGTTGCGGCTTGCAACTCGAACGACTCGACCGCCCTCAACGGCGGCCTCGGAATCGGTCCGAACTTCCCCTCGCTCACGCTCTACGCTGCCAACAGCACGCAGAACGCGATCGGGATCTACCCGCCCGGAACGGCGAGCGGAAGCGGCCCGGCCTACCAGATCGGCGGTTCGAACACGACGCTGAACGGTCCGCAATATCTGGCGTTCGACACGTCGAGCGACCTGTGGATCACCAACTACAACACCAGCACCGGCATCAGCAGCATCGTCGAGATCAAGGCGCTGGCGACCGGCAACGTCATCCCGTTCGGCGGGTTCAGCTTCTCGAACATGGGCCAGCCCCGCGGCATCGCGCTCGACAAGACGCTCGGGACGATCGCCGTCGCGGCGGTCGACACGACCGCGACGGCGCCGGCCGCGCCGAGCCAGATCCAGCTCTTCACCACCGGGGATAGCGGCGCGACCGCGCCCTATCTCGCGATCGCGGGCGCCGCGACCGGCCTCGACGTGCCGTCGGGCGTCGCCTACGACAAGAACGACGCGATCTGGGTCACCAACCTCCAGGGCGCCTCGGTCGAGAAATTCGTCGTGCCGACACCGAGCCCGGCCCCGAGCGGATCGCCGTCGCCCACGCCGACCGCCACCCCGACCCCAACGCCGACTCCGATACCGACGGCGACGCCGGTCGGCCCGACGCCGACGCCGGCCCCGACGGCCGTGCCGGGCTACTTCGACAACCTCGCGCCGACCACCACGATCGCCGGAGCGAACACGCAGCTGATCAACCCGACCGGGATCTTCATCGATCCGAACGGCGTCATCTACGTCTCGGACTCGGGACGCAAGGCGGTGCTCGTGTTCGCGGCGTCGGCGAGCGGCAACGTCGCTCCGACCTCGCAGATCTCGGGAGCGCTGACCGGGTTCGTCACGCCGACCGACGTCAAACTCGACACCAGCGGAAAGATCTACGTCGCCGATAGCGGCGCCGGCAAGATCTTCGTCTTCGCCGCAGGGGCCTCCGGGAACGTGGCGCCCGTCACGACCTACACCGCACCCGGAACGCTCGTGGGAATCGGACTCGCACCATAGTCGAGAACGCATCGAACGCGACGGCGGCGCTGATGCGCGCCGTCGTCGCGCTGGCCGACGGGTCTTCCGATGAAGGCCGCGTCCGCGCGATCGCCGACGGCGCCCGGCAGATCGCCGGCACGTCCGTCGCGGCGATGCTTTTCCCCGACGACCGTTCGATCGGATACGACGATCCGTCCGCGCCGGTCTTCGCACTGCGCGAAAGCTCCCCGGAAGTTCGCCGGCTCTTCCTCCACGCGCTCGGACGGTTCGCCGTTCCGGGCGCGTTCTTCGTCCCGGCCGATCAGGCGCGCGCGTTCGTCGGTGTCGCCGCGGCCGTTCCCGTCGGCGGTACGCTCTTCGTCCACATCGAGCTGGACGAACGCGTGCTCGGCTCGATCGCGGTCGCGCGCGATGCGGCCGACCACGCCGAGGTCGCGGCCCTGCGCGCCTATGCGGACGCCGTCGCCCGCCTGATCGGCGCGCGTCGCGAGGTCTACCAGTCGCAGCGCGAGTCGCGCGACAGCCGCGTCTTGGCGCTGGTCGACGAGCGCATCCGCCGCGCCGTCGAGAGCGACGACCTGCTCTTCACCATCGCCGAAGCGGTCTGCGAAGGCTTCTCGGCGGAACGGTGCGCGATCTTCGAACGGACCGTCGCCGACGGCAATCGGGCGCGGACGCTGGCGGTCGCGGGTCCCGGGGCGGCATCGCTGCCCGCGGTCGTCTCGCTGCGGCTCGAGCCCGAGTCGGTCGCTCGCGCCCTCGGCGTCCGGCGCGCGTTCGCCGTGCCCCTCGCGCGGGACGGTCGGGCCGAACAGATCCTGGCCGTCGGCTTTTCCGACGACGTCGCCGACGAATCCGCGGCGTCGGCCCTGCGGTCGGTCGCCGCGCACGTCGGCCTCGCGCTCGCCAACACGCTGCTCTACGAACGCGAACGCGACCGGCGTTCGCGGGCCGAGGCGCTCGAACGGATCGTGCGGGTGCTGCGCGACACCCAGTCGCTCGAAGAGGTGCTGCTGGTCTTCGTCATCGCGGTCACGCACGAACTGCCGATAGACTGCGCCGCCTACGAGCACGAGGGCGACGGCTACGTGCGGCGCGCCGTGCGGATGCGCGCGCACGGCGCTCCAGAGCCGGCCGAGCGGATCGACGTCGGCAGCCTGGCGCCGTTCCTGGAGAGCGACGAGCCGACCGATGCATCGGTGCTGCCGCGTCCGCTGCGCGAGCGCGTCTTGGCCGGCCGGCCCGGCGTGCTGGTCCCGCTCCACGTCGAAGGCGCACCCTGGGGAGCGCTCGCATTCCCGGTGGATTCGTCGGTGGCCGCCTGGCAGCCCGACGAACGCACCACGTTCTTCCGCACCCTGGGCTCGCATCTCGAACTGGCGCTGGCCAACGCACAGGCGTTCGACCGCGAGCAGCATCGCGCGCAGGAGCGCGCCACCCTGGCCGAAGCCGCCCGCACGATCCTCAGCTACACGACGCTGCGGCCGCTGGCGGACGCGATGTGCCGCCTGGCGGCCAACCTGGTCGGCGCGCCGCGCGCGTGCGCGGTCCGGACCGAAGCGGACGGTTTCGTGCCGATCGGCGTTTTCGGCTCGAACGCCGAGGAGCTCGCGGACCGATTCGCGCTGCGCCGCCGGAGCCGGAAGATCGCCGAAGATCGCGTGGCCGGCGACCGGCGTCGCCTGCGCGTCGCCGAGGGCGAAGGCCACGTCGGCATCCCGCTCGCGCGGACGTCGAGCGAGACCGGCGAACCCGAGGCGGTCGAGGCCTATCTGATCGTCGAGACGCCCGGCGTGCGGTTCGGACGCGACGCCTTGCGGCTGCTCCAGGAGTTGGGCGCGCTGTTCGCGCTGGCGCTGCGCAACTTGGACCTGTACGAAGAGACCTCGCGGGCGAACGCGGCGCTGCGCGAATCGTCGGAGTTCAAAGACGACCTGATCGCGATGCTCGCGCACGACTTCAAAGGACCGCTCACGGTCGTGCTCGGCTACTGCGAGCTGCTGCTGGAGACCACGTCCGAGTCGCACGAAGAGGTCGAGATGATCTTCGCGCAGACCCAGCGGCTGGTCCGGTTATCCGAAGACGCGCTCGTGCTCGCGCAGACGCAGGCGGACGGATTCTCGCTCGACCGCACGACCGTCGACTTCGGCGCGTTCGTACGCGATTGCCTCGTAGGGATCGGCTCGCTGGAGGACCGGGTGCGGCTGAGCACGCCGGGGGAGGCGCTGACCGTCTCGCTCGACCCGCAGCGCTTCCGGCACGTCATCGACAACCTGCTCTCGAACGCGCTGAAGTACTCCGAAGCCGAGGTCCTGGTCTCGGTCCGGCGCGACGGAGACCGGGCGGTGCTCGAGGTGACCGATCGAGGCATCGGGATCCCGAGCGCGGAGCTGAACGCGGTCTTCACCCGTTTCGGACGGGCCACCAACGCCCGGTCGAAGGGCGTGGCGGGCACCGGCCTCGGACTGTACGTCTCGCGGAAGATCGTCGACGTGCATCGCGGCACGGTGGCGGTGGAGTCCAAGCTCGACAGAGGCAGCACCTTTACGGTCACGCTGCCCCTGCTTTCCGCCGCTCCGACTTCCGTCGGAGCCTAGGACCGGGCCCCGAGCACCAGCCGGGGGCAACCTTTCACCACGGAGAACGTTAGTACTCGGTATGGCCTTTCTCAAATCTCTTTTCGACGGCAACGAACGCGACGTCGCGCGCTTGCGCAAGACCGCGGTCGCCGTCAACGCCCTCGAACCCGCGATGGAAGCGCTCTCGGACGACGGCCTGCGGGCCAAGATCGTCGAGTTCAAGGCGCGCCTCGCCGACGGGGCGACGCTCGACAGTCTGATCCCCGAGATCTTCGCGGTCGTGCGCGAGGGCGGCAAACGCGCGCTCGGGATGCGCCACTTCGACGTCCAGATCATGGGCGGACAGGTGCTGCTCGAGGGGCGTATCGCCGAGATGCGCACCGGCGAAGGCAAGACGCTGGTCGCGACGCTTCCGGTCGTCGCGCGCGCGCTCGAAGGCAGGGGCGTGCACGTCGTCACGGTCAACGACTACTTGGCCAAGCGCGACTCCGAGTGGATGGGCCAGCTCTACACGTTCCTCGGCTTGACGATCGGCACGATCCAGCACGGGCTGGAACCGGCCGAACGGCGCGAGATGTACGCCCGCGACATCACGTACGTCACCAACAACGAGGTCGGCTTCGACTATCTGCGCGACAACATGGCGTGGCAGGTCGAAGACCTGGTCCAGCGCGAGCTGTACTTCGCCCTGGTCGACGAGGTCGATTCGATCCTGGTCGACGAGGCGCGCACGCCGCTCATCATCAGCGGACCGTCGCAAGAATCGACCGAGCTGTACGACAACTTCGCGCAGATCATCCCGCGCCTGAAGAAGGACGAGGACTACACGGTCGACGAGAAGGCCCACGCGGTGCCGATCACGGAATCGGGCGTCGCCAAGGTCGAGAAGATGCTGGGCGTCGGCAACCTGTACGATCAGCGCAACATCGAGCTCGCCCACCAGCTCAACGCGGCGCTCAAGGCGCACAACCTGTTCCATAAGGACCAGCAGTACATCATCAAGGACGGCGAGATCGTCATCGTCGACGAGTTCACCGGACGTCTGATGTACGGTCGCCGCTACTCGGACGGCATCCACCAGGCGATCGAGGCCAAAGAAGGCATCAAGGTGCGCGGCGAAGACCAGACGCTCGCGACCATCACCTTCCAGAACCTGTTCCGCCTCTACAAGCATCTGGCCGGCATGACCGGTACCGCGAAGACCGAGGAGCGCGAGTTCCGCGACATCTACGGCCTCGACGTGGTGGTCGTCCCGACCAACCAGCCGATGATCCGTAAGGACAACAGCGACATCGTCTTCAAGTCGGAGAAGGCCAAGTTCGAGACGGTCGTCGACGAGATCATCGCCGAGCACGCCAAGGGCCGTCCGGTCCTGGTCGGTACGCGCTCGATCGAGAAGAGCGAGATCCTGGCGGCGATGCTGCGGCGCAAGGGCGTCGAATGCAACGTGCTCAACGCGAAGTACCACGAGCAGGAAGCCGAGATCATCAAGGACGCCGGCCAGCCTGCCCAGGTGACGATCGCCACCAACATGGCGGGTCGCGGCACCGACATCAAGCTCGGCGAGGGGGTCGCCGCGAGCGGCGGCCTGCACATCATCGGCACCGAGCGCCACGAATCGCGGCGCATCGACAACCAATTGCGCGGACGCGCCGGTCGCCAGGGCGATCCGGGCTCGACCCGCTTCTACATCTCGCTCGAAGACGAGGTGATGCGCCTGTTCGGCGGCGACCGGATGACCTCGATCATGGATCGCGTCGGCTTCACCGACGAGGCCCCGATCGAGTCGGGCCTGGTCTCGAGCTCGATCCAGCGCGCGCAGAGCAAGGTCGAGAACCACAACTACGAGATCCGCAAGCACGTCCTCGAGTACGACGACGTGATGAACAAACAGCGCGAGATCATCTATCGCGATCGCCGCTCGATCCTCGAGGGGACCTTCGACTCGCGCTTCTACATCGAGCAGACGCTCCACGCGAAGATCGACGAGAGCATCGAGCAGAACGCGCCCGAGAACGCTCCGCCGAGCGAGTGGGACCTCGAGGAGATCCTCAACGAACTCGATCAGATCTTCCCGGTCAAGGCCGCGGTCTCGATCGATACGCTCGAGCATCAGGATCGCGAGCAGATCCGCAAGACGCTGCGCGACGCCGCCGCGGCCGCCTACGCGGGCAAAGAGGCCGAGGTCGGCCCGGAGATCCTGCGTCTCGTCGAGCAGCGCTATCTGCTGCTGCCGATCATCGACCGGCAGTGGGTCGACCATCTCTACGTGATGGACCACCTCAAGACCGGCATCGGTCTGCGCGGCTACGGGCAGAAAGACCCGCGCGTCGAGTACGAAAAAGAGGCCTACGAGATCTTCGAAGACCTCAAGAACAACATCGCGGACGAAGCCGTCAAGGGCGTCTTCCACGTCAAGATCGAACACGGGCCGCCGCCGGGCGAAGCCCAGCAGGTCGCGCCGCCGGCGTTCGAACAGATCCCGAGCGGTGCGCTCGCGCCCGAACCGGCCGGCCGGCTCTCCGCGCACGAAGCGGAGCAGCTGCTCGGCCCCGTCCCGGGAGCGCCGCGACGTCCGCAGCAGTTGCACACCAACAAGGACGACGAGTCCGGCCCGAAGCCGGTCCACCGCGACGCGCCCAAGGTCGGCCGTAACGACCTCTGCCCGTGCGGCAGCGGCAAGAAGTACAAGAAGTGTCATGGAGTCGAAGCATAGCGTCGGCTCCTCACCTCACTCTTCCAATTCGGGAGTGACCGGCTCCAAGACGTGATGCGGCGGCCGGACGTGCGGTCCGTGCCCGCCGATGCGCGGGAGCGGCATCAGTTCCGCCGGCGGCTGGCCGGCTCCGCCGTTCGCTCCGCCGACCAGATCGCCGCCCAGACGCACGTTCTGTGCCTGCACGCCGACGTCGACGCCCTGGCCGTTGTCGCGCAGCGTCGTTTCGATGCTGCCGCCGCGCGCGTTGCGCTCGCTGATGTCGACCGAGCCGTCGGCTCCGCGACTGACGCGCTCGCCGCCGCCGAGGTCGTAGCTCTGCCCGTTCCCGAGCGCGAAGGCCTGCCCGTCGCGGACGACGGTGGCGTTGCCGGCGTTGTCGAGCGTCACGCGGTCGTCGCCGTTGCGGGTCGCGACGGTCGCCGAGCCGTTGTAGGTGACCCCGTTCGCGTTCGGCGCCGTCGTCTGCGTCGAGATCCGAAACCCGCCGTTGAACGAGTTCGAGTCGAGCAGGTCGGCGTGCGGGTTCATACTGTCCCAGTGCGCGTTCGAACCGTTGCCCGAGAACGCCAGGTGCGGATCGCCCGTCGACGACCCGCTCGCGTTTCCGAAGTACTGTTGGGGAGCGTTCGCGCAGGACGAACCGGGGCAGTTGGCGCCGTAACCGTTGAACGAGCCGCCGGAACCGCCGAGCGCCTGGGAGAGCTGCTGGAGCAGGCCTCCGAGCGACTGGAGGAGCGGCGAGAGGCCGCCGGCCACCGCGCTTCCGACGCCGAGCGGATCGAGGAGCGGCGGCATCATCCGCGAGATCGCATCGGCCGGCGAGAACGTGAGCGGGGCGTCGCTTGCGAGATCGGCGTCGAGGCCGGTTCCGAAGCCGCCGAGGCCCGAGGCGAGGGTTTGGAACGGACGTTCATGCGGTGAGACGTACATGGGTGCCTCCGTAGATATCGATGCTGGTCGTCCGTCCATCCCTCCGAAACGCGCGCGTGAAAGGGGGGGCGACGGCCTTGCCGGAACGAGTTGCCGCCATGTCCGATTCACAGATGACGTCGATCGCCCGCCTCGCCGAGCGCCTGAGTGCGCTCAAGGAGCGTCTTTGACTACGCGGGTCAGACCCGCACGATAGCCGAGCTGGACGAGCGCTCGCGCGCCGACGGCTTCTGGAACGACGCCGAGAACGCGCAGCGCGCCATGAAGCGCCTCGCCGACCTGCGCGAGGAGACCGGACGGATGGATCGCACCGCGCGGCTGCTCGACGACGCGCGCGAGATGCTCGAACTCTTCGCCGGCGACGACTCGGCCGACGCCGAGGTCGACGAGAACATCGCCAAGGCGGCCGAGAGCATCGACGCCCTCGAGATGGCCGCCAACTTCGACGGCGAGTTCGACGGGCACGGCGCGATCGTCAGCATCTTCGCGGGCGCGGGCGGCGTGGATGCGGCCGACTGGACCCAGATGCTCCTGCGCATGTACCTGCGCTGGGCCGAGGCCAAGGGCTTCAGCACCCAGATCGTCGAGGAGTCCGAAGGCGAAGAGGCGGGCCTGAAGTCGGTCACGTTCATCGTCCGCGGCCGCAACGCGTACGGCATGCTCGAGAGCGAGCGCGGCGTGCACCGTCTGGTGCGGCTCTCGCCGTTCGACGCGGCCCACCGCCGCCACACCTCGTTCGCGGCGGTCGACATCATCCCCGAGATCGAGGCCGGCGAGTACGGCGAGATCGAGATCAAGCCCGACGAGATCCGTTTCGAGACGTTCAAGTCGAGCGGCGCGGGCGGCCAGCACGTCAACAAGACCGAATCGGGCGTGCGCATCGTCCACCTGGCCACCGGCTTGGTGACGACGTCGCAGCAAGAGCGCTCGCAGACCCAGAACCGCGAGTTGGCGATGAACCTGCTGCGCGCCAAGCTGGTGCAGCGCGAGATCGAGCGGCGCGACCAGCAGCTGACCGAACTGCGCGGCGAGCGTCAGGCCAACGAATGGGGCTCGCAGATCCGGTCGTACGTGCTGCAGCCGTATCAAATGGTCAAGGACCACCGCACCAACGTCGAGACCGGCAACTCCGGCGCGGTCCTCGACGGTGAGATCGACACGTTCATCTGGCCGTATCTACAACAGCGCAAAACGTTGGCGGCCGGGTAGTGAAGAAGGCGTTCGGCGATCCGTGGTTGTGGATCGGCTGCGCGCTCTACGCGATCGCGCTCACGTGGCTGGGCTGGGTGAAGTACGAAACGCACCACAACCTGGTCGACTTCGGGATCTTCGCGCAGACGGCCGCGAGCGCGTTCGGCTGCTTCTGCAACGGACCGGAGGGCAGCCACTGGGCCTTTCATTTCTCGCCGATCCTGTACGTGCCCGGCGCGCTGCTGCTGCTCTGGAAGTCGCCGCTGGTGATGATCGCGCTGCCCGCGATCGCTTGCGCCCTGGCCGCGCCGCCGGTCTACGCGATCGTGCGCGCGCGCACCGACCTCGCGACCGCGCGATTGGCGGGATCGGTCGCGCTGCTCTATCCGCCGCTCGCCGGTTTGGCCTTCGTCGACTTCCACGAGAACGCGTTCGCCCCGGCCGCCATCGCCTGGCTGCTGTGGGCGTTCGACGCGGGCTATCTCGGCGTCGCCGCGATCGCGGCGCTGGTCGCGCTCGCGGTGAAAGAAGACCAGGCGATCTTCCTGACCGTCGCGGGCGGCGTCGGCGCTTGGCTCTACCGGGCGGATAGGCGGCGGTCGCGGTTCGCACTCGGCGTCGCCATCGCGGGCATCGCGGTGCTCGTCGCGTTCTTCGCGTTCATCCAGCCGCATGCGAACGTCTCACCGAACTGGCAGCCGAACCGGTTCTATGCCTGGACCGGCGACGACGTGCGCGGCCTGTTCTTCGGCGGCATCCTCGCGCGCCTCGGCTTCTTCGCGCTCGCGTTCGCCCCGCTCGCGTTCGTCCCGTTCCGCTCGAAGTGGTTGTGGCTCGCCGCCCTCCCGCTCGCCGAAGTACTGCTCTCGCGCATGTCCACGACCTTCACGATGGGCACCCACTACGCCGGCGCCTGGGCCGGCTACGTCCTGATCGCCTTCGCCTTCGGCATCGCCGCCCTGCCGAAGCCGCGCCTCGCGCTCTGGTGGGCGCTGGGCCTGACCGTCATCGTCTTCGTCGCAGCCAATCCGCTGCATCCGGGACTGAATCTTCGCGCGGTCCAACAGCGCGATCGCGATCTCGATGCCGCGCTTGCCACGTTACCGCCCGGCTTGGCCTTTTCTTCTCAGGAAGAAGCATACACGCATGCCGCGCTGACCGATCCCGGCGCTACCGTGTTCCCCGACCTCCCCGCCGAAAGGATGACGACCTGCGCAGACCTCGTCGATCAGGACTTCCCCGACTCCCCGCGTCTACGCGAGTACCTGCCCGCGCTGCGCCGGCTTCATGCGATCCCCGGGGCCGGTATTGGATTCGACACCTGTCTGCCCGGTGCTCCGCTTCCCCCTTGATCGAGAATGGGACGGAGCCAGGATTACAGGTCTTCCAGTGCGCGTGCCGCTCTTGCTGACCAACCACTCCGAGCTTCGATGATGCGGTAAGGCGCGGCCCACGGATGCCAGCGGGCGGTTTGGAGCGCGAGGTTGGGTTGCGGCGGGAAGATCGCGACGGTCGGCGTGCCGGTCATGCCGGCGACGTGCAGCGCGCCGGAGTCCGGGGCGACGAGTGCGCGGGCGGACGCGATAGCCTCCTTCCACGGTTCGAGCGTATCGAAGGAGTCGATGTTCGCGTCAGTCGCGGCGGCGAATCGCTCGGCGTAGGCGCGTTCGTTCGACGACGCGATGAAGCGCGCGTTCGGGATCGCCTTTGCGCAGGCGACGACGTCGTCGAACGGGATGTCGAGGCGTTCCCACTTGTCCGTCACTTGGAACGCGACGCGCGCATCCGGAGCGGGACCGCGGTCGAGCACCGTCGGGCGCAACTGCGCGAGGTCGTGTGTGGGCACCGCGCCAGGTTCGAGCAACGACGCGCCGAGTGCGAAGAGCACCTCGCATTCGTGCGGGGCGTTCGCATCCAGGCCCGCGGTGCGGACGATGGCCTTCGTCAGGAGCGAGCGGATCCAGAGCGATTTGAGCGGCTTGCCCCAGCCGTTCTCGAAACCGATCCGGTGCTTGGCGCGGGTCGCGCGCGCCAGCCTATAGCCGCCCGGATCCTCGGTCGCGACCAGCACGTGGGTGTAGTCGTTCGCCCGCAACTCGCTGCCGAACGCGGAGATGACGGCGCGATTGATCTTCGACTCGTCGCGCAATCCGAACGGCGCGACGAAGCGCCGGCGTGCGGCGGCCGGCGCGAGCGCGTCGCGATTGCGTTCGGTCAGCACAAGGTCGACCGGTACCTCGCGCTCGCGCAGGGCGGCCAGCAGCGGCGCGAGCGCCAGGGCGTCGCCGACCGCGTCCAGGCGGATGAGCAGAACCGACGGTGAAATGTGCGCCATGCCTTCATGCCCCCGTTCCCGCGTCGCCTTCGAAAGCGCCTGCCGATGAGTTTGGCGGAGCGCGCCGCCCGGGAACGCCTGCTCGAGAAGGCCAGGGCCTCGGCCAACGCCTGCCGCCTGTGCCGGATGGGGTCGGAGCGACGTAACAACGTCTACGGCGAGGGCGACCCGTGCGCCCGGCTGATGCTGGTCGGCGAGGGTCCCGGGGAGACCGAAGACCTGACCGGGCGCCCGTTCGTGGGCCGCTCCGGGCAGCTACTCGAGAAGATGCTGGGCGCGATCGGGTTGGCTCGCGAGGACGTCTACATCTGCAACACCGTCAAGTGCAGGCCCACCGACCCTGGGCCGCGCGGTCCCAAGAACCGCGCCCCGGAGCCGGCCGAGATGGCCAACTGCCGGCCCTATCTCGACGAGCAGATCGACATCATCCGGCCGACCGTGATTCTGGCCCTCGGGGCGCCGGCGGCCAAGTCGTTCTTGGGGAAAGACTTCCAGATCACCAAGCAGCGCGGCCGCTGGTTCGAGGGGCCGCAGGGCATCGCGCTGATGGCGACCTTTCACCCGGCCTACGTCCTGCGCCAGACCGGTGGGGAGCTCGAGGGGGTCAAACGCATGGTCTGGGCCGATCTCAAGGCCGTCCGGGACAAGCTCGCCGAGCCGGCGCCCGGTCGGGTGGACCAGCCGCCCGAACAAGTCGGACTGTTCGGGGAAGGGGCATGATACAATGGCGGCCGTGACCCGCGACGCCCTGACCATTTGGACCGACGATGTAGCACGCCGAGCCGGCTTCGCCGATGGCGCGGCTTTGGCCGCGCAATTCGGGATGAAGCCGTTTCGCCTGCGCCAGCTCTACCGGGCCGCCGCCAAAGAGCTGCTGGCCTCGGTCGCGGACGTCACCACCCTCCCGGTCGAACTGCGCGACCGGCTCTACGACGCGGGCGTGCGGTTCTCTTCGGTGACTCCTGTCGTGATCAACCGGTCCGGCGACAAGCAGACCAGCAAGGGCCTCTTCCGGCTGCACGACGGCAACGAGGTCGAGGCCGTGCTGATGGAACACCACGGCGATCGCAACACCGTCTGCATCTCGTCGCAAGCCGGCTGCGCGTTCGCCTGCGCGTTCTGCTCGACCGGGCAGGCCGGTTTCACCCGCAACCTGACCTCGACCGAGATCTTCGACCAGGCGCGCCACTTCGCGCGCGAGCTGGCCGAGCGCGGCAAGCGCGTCACCAACATCGTGTTCATGGGGATGGGCGAGCCGTTCCACAACTACGACGCGGTCATGGGTGCGGTCGCGCTGCTCAACGACGCCAACGGCTTCGGTCTGGGGCACCGCCACATCACCATCTCGACGGACGGCCTGGTCGACAAGATCGACCGGTTCGCCGACGAGCACCTCCAGGTCAACCTGGCGATCTCGCTGCACGCGCCCAACGACGAGATCCGTTCGCGCATCATGCCGGTCAACCGCAAGTTCTCGACCAGCGAGCTGCTGGCCGCCTGCGAGCGCTACGTCGAGAAGACCAAGCGCAAGGTGTTCTTCGAATACGTCATGCTGGCCGGCTTCAACGACTCCGCGATCTGCGCCGACGAACTGGCCCACCTGATGCGCGGGCATCTCTACCACGTCAACCTGATCCCGTACAACACCACGCCGGACGGGCCGTTCGGGGGCACCGACGACGCCGGGATCTGGCGGTTCGCCAAGATCCTCGACGAGGCGGGCGTGCCGACCACCGTCCGCAAGAACATGGGCCGCGACATCGCGGCCGCCTGCGGCCAGCTCCGCGCCGAGACGCAGCCCCGCGCCCATCACGCGGTCGGCGCATAGCGATGCTCTTCTACATCGCTCTCGCGCTGCTGGCGCTCAACGTCGTCTACGCGATCCGAGCGCTTTACATCTGGGCCGGTTCGGGCGAACGCGTCCACAGCGTCGCGCCGTCGCCCGACGCCCCGTTCGTCTCGATGATCGTGCCGGCGCGCAACGAAGAACGTCAGATCGAGAAGTGCCTCGACTCGCTGCTCGCGCAGGATTACCCGCGCTTCGAGGTGATCGTCATCGACGATCGCTCCGAGGATGCGACCCACGCGATCGTCGAGCGCATCGCGGCCAAGGATCCGCGGGTCAAACTCGTAAGCGGCGTCGACCTGCCCGAAGGCTGGGTCGGCAAGCCGTGGGCGGTCACCCAAGGCGTCAAACACGCGACCGGCGAGTGGCTGGTCTTCACCGACGCGGACACCGTCCACCGTCCGTCGGCGACGACGTCGGCGATCGCCTACGCGATCAAGCGCGGTCTGGGCGCGGTCAGCCTGCTGCCCGACCAGAAGCTGGTGACGCTGCCGGAGCGGATGCTGATGCCCGGCATCATCTGGTCGATCGCGTTCGCGCTCGGCCCGACCGACGACATCCACGATCCTACCAAGCTCGAGAACGCGCTCTTCAACGGGCAGTACATCGCGATCCGGCGCGATGCCTACGAAGGCGTCGGCGGGCACGAGGTCGTCAAGAACGAGATCGCCGAGGACTACGAACTGGCGCTCGCGTTCAAGCGCGACGGGCGCTTCCCGATCGCGCTGGTCGGTGCCAACGGCCTTGTGCGCACGCGCATGTACCAATCCTCGAGCGAGATCTGGGAAGGCTTCAGCAAGAACTTCGCGCTCGGCGTGCGCGGCAAGCCGCTGCTCTCGGCGCTCGGGATCGCGTTCATGCTGTGCGTCTCGCCGCTCCCGGAGATCGTCGCGGTCTGGGGCCTGGTCTCGGGGGACTATTGGTCGATGGCCGTCTGTCTGGCCGCGATCGCGCTGACCATCTCGATCACCGAGCTCGCGATGATGCGGATGCGCTTCCCGCGCTGGTCGTCGCTGTGGGCGCCGATCGGCGGCTGCTACGCGATCGCGGTATTCGTGAACTCGCTCGTCCGCCACAGCGCCGGCGGTGGGGTAACCTGGCGCGGCCGGACGTACGGTCCGAGCGGCGCGCCCCGCCGATAGCCACCACCGCATCGAGAGGACACCGATGGAACCCGCCACCGAGAAACGCGTAACGATGGACGAGATCACGGCGCTTGCGAAGCGCCGCGGCTTTATCTTCCCGTCGAGCGAGATCTACGGCGGTATCGGCGGCTTCTACGACTACGGACCGCTGGGCGCGATCCTCAAGCGCAACGTCAAGGACGCCTGGTGGCGCGAGAACGTCGAACTGCGCGACGACGTGGTCGCCTTCGACTCGTCGATCGTCATGAACCCGCTCGTCTGGAAGGCGTCGGGCCACGTCGATCAGTTCAGCGACCGGATGATCGACTGCACGATCTGCAAGCACCGTTTCCGGGTCGACCATCTCAAGGACGCGAGCAAGTGTCCGGACTGCGGCAGCAAAGGTTCGTTCACCGAGCCGCGCGATTTCAACCTGATGCTCAAGACCTGGGTCGGTCCGATGGAGGACACGGCCGCGGTCGCGTACCTGCGCCCCGAGACGGCTCAGGGCATCTTCGTCAACTTCAAGAACGTCTACCAGAGCGCGCGCAAGCGTCCGCCGTTCGGCATCGCGCAGATCGGCAAGTCGTTCCGCAACGAGATCACGCCCGGGAACTTCACCTTCCGGATGCGCGAGTTCGAACAGGCCGAACTCGAGTACTTCGTGCCGGACGACGGCAAGGACATGGCGGCCTTCCAAGAGTGGGTCGACAAGCGCAAGCGGTGGTACTCTGACTACGGCGTCCGCGCCGACCGGCTGCGCTTCTACGAACTGACCGAGAAGGAGCGTCCGCACTACGCCAAGGCCGGCATCGACGTCGAGTACCTGTTCCCGTGGGGCTGGGGCGAGTTGGAGTCGATCGCGCATCGCGGCACGTACGATCTCGACGCGCACATGGCGCTCTCCGGCAAGGACCTGCGGTTCTTCGACGAGGCCAGCAAGGCGCACTACACGCCGCTGCTGATCGAGAGTTCGGCCGGCATGGATCGTACCACGCTCACGATGCTGGTCGACGCCTACGAGAAGGAGACGTCGACCGATCCGACCGGCAAGGCGACCGAGCGCGTGGTGCTCCGCTTCCATCCCAAGATCGCGCCGGTCCAAGCGGCCGTCTTCGCGCTGGCGCGCAACAAGCCGGAACTGGTCGAGCGCGCCCGCGCGATCGAGAGCGACCTGCGTCGACGCGGCGTCCGCACCCAGTACGACGAAGGCAACATCGGCCAGCTCTACCGTCGCCAGGACGAGATCGGCACGCCGTTCTGCATCGTCTTCGACTTCGATTCGCTCGACGACGCCAAGGTCACCGTCCGCGAGCGCGACTCCATGCAGCAAGAGCGCGTCTCCGTCGACGCGCTCGCAGGCTACCTCGACGAGAAGCTCTAGCGGTTCCTCGGCTCTCTCATCCCGAGCGTAGTGAGCGAAGCGAACGCGGTCGAGGGACCGGCGATAGCAAGAGCATCGTGACGGTCTCTCGACTACGCGCTTCGCGCTACGCTCGGGATGACAGAGCCGAGAAGCTCTAGCGCTTCTTGCGGTGCGACCGGTCCTTGATGGTTTGGATCGCATCCCAGGCAGCGTTCCGGTTGCCGTCCTCGGTGTCGTGCTTTTCGATCCACGTCAGCAGCGGCACGGTCGCGGCGCTGCCGATCTTGCCGAGCGCGCGGATCGCCGACGACCGCGCGCGGAAGTACGGATCGTTCTTGGCGATCGCCGAGATGTAGGCAAGCGTGCTCGCCGATCTCGGATCCAGGTCTGCGAGCGCGCCGATGGCGGTCCCGCGGATCGATTCGTCGGCCCCGTACGCGGCGAACGGCTCGATCAGCGCGACCGCCCGTAGGTCGCCGTACGAGCCGAGGCCGTCCACCGCGCCGCCGACGATCGGTTCGCGGAACGCGTGGCGCTTGAGACCGGCCACCAGGATCGGGTATACGCCCGGTGCCTTGGTCGCACCGAGCGCGCTCAGCGCCGCGCCCACCAGCGCCGGATTGGTCGCGTCGACGAGCGACTTGAGGTCGGTCACCAGCGCCGCATCGTTCGGCTTGTCCAGCTCCGAGACGGCTCCGGCAGCCGCGATCTGCACGCGCACGTCGCTATCGTGCAGGGCCGCGCGGATCGTGTCCGCATCGCCCATCGCCGCGGCCGTGTCGAGCGCGTCGACGCGCACGCCGTAGAACGGATCGCCGATGACCGCGTCGCGCACGAACGTCTTCGCCAGCGCCAGGTCGCCCTTGCCCGCGTTCCCGAGCTGGTCGATCGCCCAGAGGCGGTCGGAGACGTAGGGCGCGTGGAGGGCTTGATAGCCGAGGTCTTGGACGCTCTTCTTGAAGTCCAGCAGACGCAAGATATTGTTGTTCGGATCGAACAGGACCATCTGCGGCTTGGCCGCGACGTTGCGGATCCGTTCGACTTGATGGTTCGCATCGGCTACGAACTGGAACGTCTGGCCGGCACCGTTGACGTAGACGGCGACGTCGACCGGCATCCGGAACGGCGCGCCGTCGTGGCTCTTCTGGGTCACGTCGAGGGTCAGCGTCTTGCTCGCCGCATCGTACGTCTGCTTGACGAAGTAATGCGGGAAGGCGGCGCGATAGAACCACTCGTGCTCGAACCAGCCGAGGTCCGCGCCCAGCGGCTTGGAGAAGGCCGCGAAGAACTGATGCGTGTCGGCGTTCTTGTGCTGGTATTCGTTCAGGTACGACTTGAGCGCGCCGAAGAATTTCGCATCGCCGTACATGTAGCGCAGCATGTGGAGCACCGCGCCCGGCCGCGGGTAGCCGCTCGAGTCGAACGAGTCCATCGCGCTGCCGTAGACGTAGTCGACGATCGGACGCCAGTAGTGCTTGGTCTCGCCGAACGCGGACTGTTGTTCGTGGTAGCGCTGGTACTGGAACTGGGCCTCGCCGAACTTGTGCTCGGCCCACAGATCCGCGAAATAGGTGGCGTAGCCTTCGTTGATCCAGATGTTCGCCCAGTCGGCGGCGGTGACGTCGTCGCCCCACCACTGGTGCGCGAGTTCGTGCGAGACCAGCCCGTCGCAGGGCCGGATGACGTTCGCCCACGGCGCGTGGATCGCGGACTCGGTCTGGGTGGTGGCCGAGGCGTTCTCCATGCCGCCGGCGGTGAACCGCTCGACGGTCGTCTGGTCGTACTTCTCCCACGGATACGGGACGCCGATGATGCGCTGGAAGTACGCGACGATGTCCTTGGTGTTGCCGAAGCACGCCGTCGCCCACTTGGCGTCGGCCGCCGAGGTGTAGTAGTCGACCGGAATGGGCGTGCCGTCCGGCCGCGCGGTCGCGGTGTGGAACCTGACGTAGGGGCCGGCCGCGAAGGCGATCAGGTAGGTCGAGATCGGTCCCGGCATCACCCAGTCGAAGGTCGTGCCGTTCGCGTCGGTGGTATGCGACTTGAGCGCGCCGTTGGCGATGACCGACCAGCCCGCGGGGACGGTGACGATCTCCTCGACGGGCGTCTTCTCGTTGGGCTCGTCCCAGGTCGGGAACCAGCGCCGATTGTCTTCGGCCTCGCCCTGGCTCCAGATCTCCGGCTGCATCGCCGGATAGAACCGATCGGGCCGGATGAAGTAGATGCCGCGGGTCGGCCGGGCGGTGTAGGTGGCGACGACCGCGAGCCGGTCGCCCGCCTTGGCCGGCTGCGCCAGGTCCACGTAGAGCCGGTCGCCGGCGACGCGATACGCGGCCGGGGCGCCGTTGACGGTGACGGCGCTGTAGACCAGTCCGACGCTGTCGAACGGCAGCGTCGCGAGGCCGTCGGCCTTGGCGTGGACCACGTCGGTGGCTTGGCCGTAGACGATACCCTTGGCGAAGTCGAAGCGCACGCGCAGGACCGTGTTCTCGAACGTGTACGGAGCGATCGCGGTCGCATGGTATCGGGCCTGGCCCCGGCCATACGGCCGGGGGTGGGGCTTCGGCTGGGGAGCGGCGGCGGTCGCCAGGACCGGCGAGGCGACGCTCAGAGCGAGGACGAGAGCGGCGCCGGCGCGCGCCAGACCGGAAGATGACGTCATAACGACGTCAGTTTTTGATAAGTGGCGTCGCTCCTCGCTTCACGAACAGTTTGCGCCAGTAGGCCGTCCCGGTGATCTTGCCGATCAGGTCGGAGGCCTGGCGCGCGTCGACCACGCCCTCGGGAGTCCGGACCCAGATGGTCGGCTTGCCGTCGCCGGCGACCAGCGGCAGGCGATGGAGCACCTGGGACTGCTCGTCGGCCCAGACGTTCTCGCTGCCGTAGCTCGACCGCAATTCGCGATCGCGGGCTTCGAATTTGCTCAGGTCGTGCTCGGCGTTGAACTCGGCCGCGAGCTTGTAGATGCGCTTGCGCTCGCGCAGCGCGATCGCCGAGGGACTGCGCCGGTCGCGCAGCTCGTTGAGCACGCGGAAGTCGTCCCAGGCCAGGAACTCGTCGATCGGATCGAGCGCGTGCGGATCGGGCCACAACTCGCGCAGCACGTCCTGCAAGATGCGTTCGAACATCCGGGTGGTGTGGTGGAAGTAGACCGATGCGAACATCATGTAGCGGGCCAGCACGAACGATTCCAGCGCGACCACGCCGCGCGCGTCGATCCCGACCACCGCCGCGCCGTCGCGCTCGATCAGCCGCAGCGACGCGACCAGCTGATCGGCGTCGTAGCGCCCGCTTTGGACGCCCGTGAAGTAGGCGTCGCGCAGCAGGTAGTCCATCCGGTCGGCGTCGAGGTTCGGCCCGCTGACCAGTTCGCGCAGGTGCGGGTAGCGCGCCGGGCCGTCGCCCAGGATCAGGTCGAGCACGTCGGCGCTCTCGACCTCGAGCGCGTCGAGTTGGGCGCCGGTCTCGGGCAGCGCGAGCAGCTCGCGCGTGCGATCCTCGTGCCGGCGTCCCAGGACCGCCTCGCAGGCGTGACTGAACGGACCGTGCCCGATGTCGTGGAGGACCAGCGCGGCGCGCACCAGGCGGCGCTGGTACGCGACGTCCGCGTCGTCGCGGAAGAAGGAGCGACCCGTCGCCACCAGGCCGTCGAAGGCGCGCGTCCCCATCGCGAGCGCCCCGAGGGCGTGCGTGAAGCGCGAATGCTCGGCCGAGGGAAAGGCGAGGTAGGCGAGGCCGAGCTGGCGCAGACGCCGCAGCCGCTGCATGACGGGCGTGTCCAGCAGCCGGGCCTCGGCCGGCGTCAGCTCGATGAAATGATGAACCGGGTCAAAAATCCGTTTCATGCGGAAAGTGTTCGACGGGCAGGCGCCCGAACTCTGGCACCGTGCGGTTCGACGAATCGGTCATTCGCGAGATCCACGCCCGGACTCCGATCGCGGAGTACATCGGGCAATACGTCCCGTTGCGCAAACGCGGCAACGATATGGTCGGGCTGTGCCCGTTCCACGGCGAGAAGACGCCGTCGTTCCACGTGCATCCGGATCGCGGATTTTACAAGTGCTTCGGATGCGGCGAAGGCGGGGACGTGATCAGCTTCGCGCGCAAGATCGAGAACCTCGATTTCAACGACGCCGTCCGGATGCTCGCCGGCAAGGCCGGCGTCGAGCTGCAGCCGGAGAACCCCGGCGCGGCCCGCGCGCGCAGCGAGAAGGAAGCGATCTACGAGGCCAATCGGGTCGCGGCCGAATTCTTCGCGCGCGCGCTGCACGGCGAGGCCGGCGCCGCCGCCAGGGCATATTGCGAGCGGCGCGGATTCTCGGCCGCCACCATCGAGACGTTCGGCCTGGGGTTCGCACCGCCCGGCTGGGATGCGTTGCGCGACGCGCTCGCGCAGGCCGGCGTCGATCCGGCGATCGGCGAACGCGCGGGCCTGCTCAAGCCGAGCCAGCGCGGCGGGTGGTACGATTTCTACCGCGACCGGTTGATGGTGCCGACCTACGCGACCACCGGCGAGGTGATCGCGTTCGGCGGTCGCGCCCTGGCCGACGAGGAGCCGAAGTACCTCAACACCGCGACCACGCCGGTCTACACCAAAGGCCGCCATCTGTTCGCGCTCAACGTCGCCAAGCGCGCCACCCAAAAGGACCGCACCTTGATCGTGGTCGAGGGCTATCTGGACTGCATCGCGCTGCATCAGGCCGGGTTCGAGAACGCGGTGGCGGCGCTCGGGACCTCGTTCACCGACGAGCAAGCCGCCGAGCTACGCAAGTACGCGGACAACGTCTATCTCTGCTACGACGGCGACAGCGCCGGGACGGCGGCCGCCTTCAAAGCGATCGACATCGCGACCAAAGTGCTCGAACACGCCGGGCGCTCGGTCCGTATCGTCGGGCTTCCCAAGGGCGAGGATCCGGACTCGTACGTGCGCGCGCACGGGCACGCGGGCTTCCAGCGCTTGCTCGACGAGGCCAAGCCCTCGATCGAATTCAAGCTCGATCCGCAGATCGACCGGCTCGGCGGCGGCTTCGATTCGCCATCCGCCATCGCGCGCAAGGCCGAAGAACTGATCCGCCAGATGACGCCGCGCGAGGAGTGGGACCGCTGGCGCGTCTACGTCGCGGGCCGGCTAAAGGTGAACGTCGACGACCTTCGGAATAGCCGCTTCTTCGCCAACGGCGCCAATTTCGTACCGGCGTACGGCTCGGCCGGCGTCTCCGGAAGCCGCCACGTAGCGGCCGGCGCGCAGCCGCACTCGTTCGAACGCGAGGTCCTGTCGGTCGTCGTCGAGGACCCCGCACTCGCCGCCGAGTACGTCGACCGCATCGCTCCCGGGCGATTCCGCAACGAGGTGTACCGGCGCGTCTACGAACGGATCGTCGAGCAAGCGGGCCGTCTGCGGGAGACGGGCGATCTCTACGTCCTCTTCGCCGAGGACGCGGCGGGTCTGGACGTGCTCTCGGATCTCGGACGCCGGGACCGCAGCAAGACCAGGCAGTACGGCGGAGCCGACGAGCGGCGGGCGCTCCTCGATCGCGTGGTCGAGCGATTGCAACTCGACGACGACAAAACGCGTTATCAAGAACTGTCCCGCGAGATCGATCGGCTCTACGCCGCCGGGCAGCCCGTCCCCGACGCGTTGCGCGGCGAATTCGATGCGCTCGTAGGAAGATTAAAGCGCTGAGGCGTTAATAACCCAGGTCAAGACTCCTAGGAAAGGGGGTGAGAAGAGAAAATGGCACGCAAGAAAAGTTCTGCAGCATCGGTCGCCGAGGCGGCGCCGGCCACATTTGAAGATATCAAGAAGCGCCTGATCGCGACCGGCAAGAAGCGCGGCTCGATCTCGGAAGACGAGATCGCGCAGGCGTTCGAGACGCTCGAAGAGTTCGTCCCCGAGATGCGCGACGACCTCGACGAAGAGCTGGTCGCCCTCGGCATCGAGGTCGTCGACGAGCCCGTCGAGATCAAGGCCGACGAGAGCGAGCCCGATCCCATTCCCGACAATATGTCGCTGGACGATCCCGTCCGCATGTATCTCAAGGAGATCGGTCGCGTTCCGCTGCTCTCGATGGACGACGAGAAGCGGCTGGCGATGGCGATCGAGGCCGGAGACGAAGAGAAACGCAAGAACGGCTCGGCCGACTCCGGGATCGTCACCCAGGGCCTCGACGCGAAGCGCCAGTTGACCGAGGCCAATCTGCGCCTGGTCGTCTCGATCGCGAAGAAGTACGTCGGCCGCGGCATGCTCTTCTTAGACCTCATCCAAGAGGGCAATCAGGGCCTGATCCGCGCGGTCGAGAAGTTCGACTACCGCAAGGGCTACAAATTCTCGACCTATGCGACCTGGTGGATCCGTCAGGCGATCACCCGCGCGCTGGCCGACCAGGCCCGCACGATCCGCATCCCGGTCCACATGGTCGAGACGATCAACCGCCAGACCAAGGTCTCGCGCCAGCTCTTGCAAGAGCTTGGCCGCGAACCCACGGTCGACGAGATCGCCGCCGCCATGGGCCTCACCCCCGAGAAGGTCCGCGAGGTCATGAAGATCTCGCAGGAGCCGATCTCGCTCGAGACCCCGATCGGCGAAGAAGAAGATTCGCATCTCGGCGACTTCATCGAGGATCAGGAGGCGATCGCGCCGGCCGAAGCCGCTTCGGTGATGCTCCTCAAAGAGAAGATGGCCGACGTGCTCCAGAACCTGACGGAGCGCGAGCGCAAGGTGCTCGTGCTGCGCTTCGGGCTCGAGGACGGACACCAGCGCACCCTCGAGGAGGTCGGGCAAGAGTTCGGCGTCACGCGCGAGCGCATCCGCCAGATCGAGGCGAAGGCGCTGCGCAAGCTCCGCCACCCCTCGCGCGGCAAAGCCCTCAAGGACTACTGGTCCAACGAGTAGCCGGCCGACCGCCCCGGGCACAAAGCCGCCGCCGCGCGCGTTAGCCTGACCGTATGAACCTCGCCGCCTTCGCACTGCTCCTGGCCGTCCTCCCGCCGCAGGTCACCGCGACCTCCGGGCCGTCGGGCTCGCCCTCGCCGGCCTCGAGCGCCGCTCCCCTGCACACGATCGCGACCGTCAAGTCGAGCCCGTACTGCACGTCGCTGGTCACCCACTTCAACGGCGCGATGCGTCCGATGATCGCCAACGACTACTCGCTCGATCGCGTCGACGACCAGTTGATCGATCTCAAGACCGTCTTCAACGGCCTCGACTACGCGCAGCACTACACGACCATCCGCGTGAAGCTGGTGAAGCTGGTCGGCGATATGCAGAAGCGCCTGCCGCCGCTCCAGGCCGAGATCAACAGCCTTCGCGACGGCGAGAAGCTCACGAACGACCCGGCCGAGGCGAAGAAGATGCACGCGCTCGCCGAGAAGATGCAGCTCGCATACAACAAGCAGTTCCAGCTCACGAACGATCTGCTCTCGCTCGCTCAGGGCATGATGGACTTCAACCAGCTCGGGGGCTATCATCCGCTCAACGGGCAGGACGCGCAGACCCAGGCGATGCCCGAGGACATGAAGGACATGAAGTCGTTCTTGAAGTTCGACGGACAGCGGGATGTCATCCGCAGTGCGGAGAGCGACGCGGGCGATCTTGCGTACGACATCGCCACGACGGTCTGTCACTAGCCCTCCGCTCTCGTCGTCGCTCCCGCCATCCTGGCTCCGCTCCTCCCTCACACGCCCCGCGGAACAGGTGTCCCGCGAGGCGAGCAAACGAGAAGGCGGCGTTCGGACTTTTGGGTCGCTAGTCGCTCATCTTTTCGGCGTTGGCTGAGGGGATGACGTTGGGGTTCTTTTCGGCGACGGCGCCGTTGGGGTTGGGCTTGACCCAGACGATCAGGTCCCAGATGGCCGGGAAGACGAAGGCGTGCGTCACTTGAGATGCGGACTTGACCATGCCGAGTTTGACGAACGTGTCGCCGGTGGGTGCGGTGGCATTGCCGCCGGCGGCGATGAACTTCTTGTAGCTGGTGGCGTGGCCGTAGACGGTCGCGCCGTTGTCGGTGTAGACGACGTGCACGTGGGGATGGGCGAAATGATACCAGCGAGCCGGTAGGATGCCCCAGACGTTCGGTGCGGCCGGCGCGTCGGGTTGCGAGAAGTCGGCGCCGAGCAGGTTGCCCTTGACGTCGTACCAGAGCTGGCTCGGATGGGTGGGATCGCTCGTCCACTGGAGGTTCGCGTACGAGATCGCGCCCGTGTTGTCTTCATTGGTGTAGCGGAAGTAGCCGGCCGCCTCTGCGGCGGCGGCGGTCGGGAAACGCTTCATCAGGTCGGCCTGCATGGCGTTGATGAACGGCTTCTCCGAGGCTTGCGGCTGCGACGAGAGCTTCGGGGCGGCGGGCGTGGCGGCGCTGGCGGCGATGCCGGCCAGGGCGAACGCGGCGACGGCCGCGAGCGCGGCGAGACGATGCTTCACGGGTTGCTCCTTACGGTGAAGAAGAAGGCGACGATGACGCAGCGGCCGAGGGACCGGGCGACGGCGTGGGCGAGTCGGTCGGTTCGGGCGTTGCGCGGTACGGTGTCGGCTTTTGGTTGGGATGCGCGATGACCTGTGTGGCGAACGGGAGCGGCCGGAAATCCGAGACCGGGGCCGAGGACGGCATCGAGACCGGCGCCGGCGTCGCGATCGCCACCTCGCCGCGGGCGTTGATGCTGACCGTGGCGAGCGTGCGGGTGCGCACCATCGAGCCGACCGGGAGCGTGACGTTGCGGCCCTTGCGCATCATCCGGTAGATGATGTGGCCCGGGATGAAGATGTCGCCGATGGTGTCTTCGACCCCGACCGTGGCTTCGTGACCGGCGGTGGTGTTCTGCGTCAGATGCGAGTAGGGCGACCGCAGCGGCAGCCGGCTCCCGTCGGTCAGGACGATCGGCTCGACCGAGATGTCGACGTAGCCGTAGACGTCGCCGGACTTCGCGCCCTGCGCACCGATGATGTCGATCGAGACCGGCGTCCCCGCCGGCGCGAGCACGGTGCTGCCGATCGAGAGGGCGTCTTTGAGATGCGCGCGCGCGACCTGGTTGCGCTGCGAGATCGCCGAACCGATCGCGTCGTCGAGCACGACCATCACGCTCGAGTCGAACGGCAGGACGTTGGCCGCGGTCGACCCCGGGGGCGGCGTGTCGGGCGGGGTCTCGCGCGTGCGCGGCGGCGGCGTCGGGACCGGTACCGCGCCCGACGGCGCGCCGAACGGCAGCGTCATGACCATGGTGAGTGCGACGATCGCGCCCCAGAACTGTTGTCCGCGTTTCAAAACCATCTCCGTCTCCGCTTCGCCGCCCCGAAGCCCAGCCTTCTCGTAAGAGCGCATCCGTAAAACGCCTCCGACCGAAGGAATCGTGACCGCCCACCCCTCATCCTGAGCATGTACCCTGAGAACCGCCTTTGGAGGACGCCCGTGAAATGGTTCGGCGCGCTCGCAGCCGCTAGCTTGGCGATGACGGTCGCATCGGGCGGCGCTCTCGCCCAGACCACCGCGCCCGATCCGTACGCCCGCATCCTCACCCTCGAATCCACCCGCAGCCTCGGCAACGGAGAGCTCGCCGGCTATCTGGCCTCGTCCGACGCTCGCCTGGCCGCACGAGCCGCCCTGGCGATCGGCCGAACGCGCCTCGCCGCCGGGGCTCCGCTCCTGCTGGCCCACGCCACCGACGACCGCGCCCCGGTCAGAGCGTTCGCCGTCTACGGCCTCGGCCTGATCGGCCGGCCCGAGGACGCAAAGACCGTCGTCATGTCGGCGATCACGCCGGTCGGCGCGGTCCAGATCGCTGCCCTCGACGCGATCGGCCGGTACCAAGCCGCGGGCGATCTCGGCACCCTCCAGGCCGGCGCCGCCGACGTGCTCGCGCTCGAACTCAAGGACGCTCCCGACCCGATCGTGCGCGCCCGGGCGGCCACGGAGTTCGGCGCGTTCGGCACCGGACCGGCGAGCTTCTTCGCATCGCTTCAGCTCGTCCGTGCCGTGCAGACCGACAAGGACGACAGCGTCCGGTGGCACGCGCTCTGGTCGATCTACCGCGCGTTCCCGACACGCGTCCCGCGCGAACTGCTGACGGCGTGCCTGCGCGACGCGAACGAACTCGTGCGTCTGGAAGCCGTGCGCGCCCTCGGCCGTACCAAAGACAAGCACATGATCGCCGCGCTGCAACCGCTCCTCGACGATCCGTCGTGGCGCGTCCAAGAACAGGCTCACGAGTCGATCCTGGTCCTCTCAGGCAAATCGCAGAGCGATCATCTCGCCGCGCTGCTGCCGGACCTACATCTTCCGGCCGTGCAGCCCGATCCGTTCGCTTCGCTGGCCGCGCTCCCGCGCACCGGCCCGAGCGGCAAACCGGTCGCGCCCACCGTCGCTAGCGCGATCCAGTTGCCGCTGTTGCCGACGACCGCCGCCGACATGACCGGCCCCGCGCCCGGCCCGCATCCCCGCGTCCGCATCGTCACGACCAAAGGGAACCTCTACCTGACGCTCTATCCCGAGTGGGCGCCGCTCACGGTCGCGAACTTCCTCAACGTCGCGGACCACGGCTACTACGACAACAACCGCTGGTTCCGGATCGTGCCCGACTTCGTGGTACAGACCGGCGATCCGACCGACAACGGCGACGGCGACGCCGGCTACAGCATCGGCGCCGAAGAGAACCCGCTCGAACAGGCGACCGGCATCATCTCGATGGGGATGAACTACACCGATCCCCCGAACGCCCACGCCATCCGCGACTCCGCCGGCACCCAATTCTACATCGACCTCAGCCCGCAGCTCCACCTGGACCGCGACTTCACTGTTTTCGGCAAGCTCGAAGGCGGCCAAGACGTCCTCGCCCGCCTGGTCGAATCCGACCGCATGATCCGCGTAGAAAGACTTCCCGATGTCACGCTCTAAAACCATCCTCGCAACGCTAGCAGCCCTCGCGCTCACCGCGTGCGCCAAGCAAGAA
>JANWKW010000133.1 GCA_025451135.1 Vulcanimicrobiia bacterium
CAAGCGAGTCCCATCCCGTCCGGACGACCGGTGTTTCGAGGCCGTCGTCGCCGCGCAGAACGATTCCATTCTCCGCCCGGAACGTACCGACCTTAAAGAGTTCTCGGCCGAAACGCGCCCGGAATCGCGCGGCCAGGTGACGGTACGCGCGTCCGTCGACGGCCGCGAGCAGTTCGTACTCCTCGCCGCCCGCGAGCGCGAAGGCCACCGGGGTCTGGCCGAGCGCCCGCGCCGCGTCGACGGCGGCGTGGCAGACCGGCAAAGCGTCGAGCGCCGCGCCGACGCCCGAGCGCGCGCACATCCGCGCGAGGTCGGTCGAAAGCCCGTCGGAGATATCCATCATCGCGTGGACGGAGGTCGAAGCGCCGAGCCAGCGGCCCTCGGCCAACCGCGCGACCGGCGCGCGATAGGCCTGCAGCGCCCACGCGCGCCGCTCGCCCTCGAGGTCGACCTGCCCGCGCAGCGCGCACAGGCCGGCGCGACTGGCGCCGAGCTTACCGGTCGTCACGATCGCGTCGCCCTTCTTCGCCCCGGTGCGCAGCTTGAGGCTGGTCGCCCGCACTTCGCCGATCGCGGTGATCGAAAGCGTCACCACCGGCGTGCGCGTGATGTCGCCGCCGGCCACCGTGCAGCCGGCGCGCGCGGCCGAGGCCGCGATGCCGCGATAGAGTTCGAGCAGCGATTCGTGCGCCGTTCCGGCCGGCACGCCCAGCGCGATCGTGGCCAGCACCGGGCGCGCGCCCATCGCCGCGATGTCGCTCAGGTTCGCGTCGAACGCGCGCGCGCCGATCTCGCGCCACGTCATCCAGGCCGAGTCGAAATGGACGCCTTCGACCAGCGCGTCGGTCGTCACGACGCTGCGGTGGGAGCGCGACGGCTGCCAGACGGCCGCGTCGTCGCCGATCCCGACCAGCACGCGGGACCGCGCCGGCGCGACGATCTCCGCCAGAGCCGCGATCAGTGCGTCTTCGTTCAATGCAGCAGCGACCGCATGCGGCGCACGGTCGCGCCGGGGTCGGCCGTGCCGAAGATCGACGAGCCCATCACCAGCGCCGAGGCGCCCGCCGCCACGATCTCCGTCAGGTTCCCCTCGCCGATCCCGCCGTCGACCTCGAGCTCGCAGGCCGGATTGCGGGCGTCGATCAGCGCGCGCGCTTCGCGCAGCTTCTCGAGCGAGCGCGGGATGAACGACTGGCCGCCGAAGCCGGGATTGACGCTCATGACCAGCACCAGGTCGCAGTCCTCGATGACGTCCTGCAGCATCGCAACCGGCGTCTGCGGACAGATCGCGATCCCGGCCTTGGCGCCGGTCGAGCGGACGTGTGCGAGCAGGCGCTGCGCGTGCGGGGTCGCTTCGAGATGGAAGGTGATGATATCCGCGCCCGCCTCGCGGAAGGCGTCGACGTAGCGCTCCGGCTCGACGATCATCAGATGCGCGTCGAACGTCGCCTTCGAGAGCTTGCGCAGATCGCCGATGATCTTGGGCCCCCAGGTGATGTTCGGTACGAACCGGCCGTCCATCACGTCGAGGTGCAGCCAGTCCGCGTCGGAGACCGCCGCGATCTGCTCGGCGATGCGCGAGAAATCCGCCGAGAGCAGCGACGGCGCGAACTTGACCGCACTCACAGCTGCGTCACCGGTTTGACCGGCTTGTCGTTATAGACCGCCGGCGGTTCCTCGCCCAGGACGGTGGTGCCCACTTTGCTCCCGTTCACGAACATCGCGACGTTCGACGACCCGACCGCGGTCACGATGAAGTCGAACTTCTCGCCGGGTTGGGCGTAGGCGTTGAACAGGTCGTAGGTGCCGGTCGCGTCGGTCACGGCGAGCCGGACTTTGAGCTGGGTGCCCGGCGCGACCCCCTCGGGAACCGGGACCGAGACCAGCAGATGTGCCTGACGCACGATGTAGCCGGATTCGTGCGGGCCGGCACTGACCTGGATCGAAACGGGATCGTAGGCGTTGACCTTCGAGCCGGCGGCCGGCACCTGCCGCGCGACCTGCCCGTGCGCGGGCCCTCCGGAGCCGAGCGGCGTCCAGACGATCTGACCGAGCTTGATGCCCGCCTTGTCGGCGGCCGCGCGCGCCTGGTCGACGTTCATGCCGACGAAACTCGGGACGCGAAGCGTCGCGGCGCCGCCCTTGCTCAGCACCCGGTCGACCGCATCGCCTTCGTTCACGTTGGCGAGCGGCGAGGGATCCTGATCGACCACGTGCCCCTCGGGCACGACGTCGCTCTTCACGTAGGTCGTCTTGCCGAGCTGCAGGTGGGAGCGCGCCAGGTCGACGTTGACTTCGCGCATCGACTGATAGCGCAGGTCCGGCATGAAGCGCGCGACGATGCCGTCGGAGATGACGAACGAGACCTGCCGCCCTTCGCGCACGGCCGCCCCGGCGTCGGGCTGCTGATTGATGACGACGTTCTTCGGATACTTATCGCTGGTGGTATGCGAGATGACCGACGAGCTGAGATGCAGGCGGGCGACCTCGGCGGACGCGTCGCCCAGCGTCTGACCGACGAACGACGGCACCGTGACCGTGCCGGCCGGCGGAAGCAAGAACAGATAGATGGCGTGCCCGAACCAGACCGCGACGCCGGTGAACGCCGCCAGCACGATCGGAAAGACCCAGTCGCGCGGCACGTACTCGTGCAGCGTCTCGCGCCAGTCGGCCACTAGGCCAGGGCCTCGAGCGCCGCGTCGGAGAGTTCGACGTTGCTGAAGACGTGCTGGATGTCTTCGTGGTCGTCGAGCGCGTCGAGGAACGCGAACGCGTCCTCGGCGTCCTTGCCTTCGGGATGGATCTTGATCTTCGCCCGCGAGCCCAGGTAGACGGCCGAGATCTTCAGGCCGGCGTTGCGCAACGCGTCGCGCGCGACCGAGAGTTCGGCCGGCTCCGTATAGATCACGCAGCCATCTTCCGCGTACTCGACATCGACCACGCCGTCGACCAGTACGCTCTCGGTGAACGCGTCCTCGCTCTTGCCCTGCGGGTCGCATTCGATGATGCCGACCGCGTCGAACATCCAGCCGACGGCACCGACTTCGCCGAGCGTCCCGCCGTTCTTGGTGAACAGGAAGCGCAACTCGCCGGCGGTCCGGTTGCGGTTGTCGGTCGCGGCGTCGACGATCACGGCTCGACTCTACCGCCGTGCCAGGCGAGCGCGCGCTCGACGAGCTCGCCGCTCGGCGCCCCGCCGAGCGCCCGCGCCACCTCGACCCACGCCTCGCCGTCGCCCGCCGCTCCGTCCGCGCGCAACGCGGCACAGCTCGAGATGAGCTCCGCCATCGCGGCGACGGCGGGGACGCCGCCCGCCTTCGCGATCCGCACCAGCCCGTGCGCGTACAGGTAGTCGCCGAGCAACACCGCCTCGTCGGCGTCGAGGGTCGCAAACAGCCGGGGCCGGCCGTAGTGCACGAGGTACGCCTCGTAGACCGACTCGACCCCGACCGCGAACTCCGGCGGGGCGAGCGGCGAGAAAACGGGATCGAGCTCACGCTCGTGCTCCGGCAGGACCGACCGCGCCCACAGCGGGCTCTCCTCCCGTGCCTCAACCGCGATCGTCGTCAGCACCTCGGTCAACCGGCGAAGCCTAGAACGTGCCCGACCGCGGCGACGGTGGCGTCGATCTCCGCGTCGCCGTGGGCGAGAGACGGGAACAGGCATTCGTACGGGCTCGGCGCGATGTAGATGCCGTGCCCGAGCAGCCCGCGGAAGAGCGCTCCGTACCGATCCGCGTCGAGCGACGCGAACCGCTCCACGGGCTCCTCCCGCCCGGGGAAGAGCGTCAGCATCGCGCCGACCGCCTGCACGGTTCCGAAGGGCGCAAGCCCGCCGGCCAGTCGCGCGGCCCGCCGCTCGAGCTCCTCGTAGACGAAGGGATCGCGCAACCGCCGGAGCACCGACAGGCCCGCCGCAGTTGCAAGCGGGTTGCCGCTCAGCGTCCCCGCCTGGTAGACGCGACCCGACGGCGCGAGCTGCGCCATCACGTCGCGCCGGCCGCCGAAGGCTGCCAGCGGAAGGCCACCGCCGACGATCTTGCCGAGCACGGTCAGGTCGGGGACGACACCGAGACGCTCCTGCGCGCCACCGCGGGCGACCCGGAACCCGGTGATCACCTCGTCGAAGACGAGGAGCGCGCCCGACGCGTCGCAGAGCAGCCGCAGCGCCTCGAGGAAGCCGCCGGTGGGCGGCACACAGCCCATGTTCCCGGCGACGGGCTCGACGAAGATCGCCGCGAGCCCCTCGCCATAGCGTTCGACCGCCGACGCGACGCCGTCGACGTCGTTGTACTCGCAGACGATCGTGTCGGCAATGACGCCGGTCGGAACCCCCGGCGAGCTCGGGATGCCGAGCGTCGCCAGGCCGGAGCCGGCCGAGGCGAGGAAGGGATCGGCGTGCCCGTGGTAGCAGCCTGCGAACGTGATCACCCGGTCGCGCCGGGTTGCACCGCGCGCGAGGCGAAGGGCCGACATCGCCGCCTCGGTGCCGGACGACACGAGCCGCACCGACTCGACCGACGGCACCGCCTCGACGACCTCGACGGCGAGCTCGACCTCGGCCTCGGTCGCGGCGCCGAAGCTGGTCCCGCGGGACGCCGCTTCGCGCACGGCCTCGACGGTCTCCTCGTCCGCGTGCCCGAAGATCAACGGTCCCCAGGACTGCACCCAGTCGCAGAGCGTCCGGCCGTCGGCCGTCTCCAGGTACGCGCCCCACCCGCGCTCTGCGAACAGCGGCCGGTCGAGACCGACCGAGCGCATCGCGCGTACCGGCGAGTTGACCCCGCCGGGGATCACTTCGAGAGCGCGCCGCCAGACACGCGAGCCCGCATCGTCTCTCAGAGCCAGCCCGCGAGCTCCTTCGCCCAGTAGGTGACGATCACGTCCGCCCCGGCACGGCGAATCGACGTGAGCGACTCGAGCGCCACGGCGCGCTCGTCGAGATCGCCTGCGGCAGCTGCAGCCTTCAGCATCGCGTACTCGCCGCTGACGCTGTAGGCGGCGAGCGGCAGGTCGAACCGCTCGCGCACCGCGCGGACGACGTCGAGGTACGGCAGGGCCGGCTTGACCATCAGGACGTCCGCGCCCTCGTCGACGTCGAGCCGGCACTCGCGCAGCGCCTCGCGCACGTTGCCGGGATCCATCTGATAGCCGCGGCGGTCGCCGAACGCCGGCGCCGACCCGGCGACGTCGCGGAACGGCCCGTAGAACGCCGAGGCGTACTTGGCCGAGTAGGCGACGATCGGTGTCGACGGCAGCTGCTCGCGAATGGCTGCGACCCGGCCGTCCATCATGTCGCTCGGGCAGACGACGTCGGCGCCGGCCTCGACGTGCGAGACCGCCGTGCGCGCGATCAGTTCGAGCGATGCGTCGTTGTCGACCTCGCCGTCGGCGATCACCCCGCAGTGGCCGTGGCTGGTGTACTCGCAGAGGCAGACGTCGGTGAGCAACAACAGCTCCTCGAACCGCGGACGAAGCGCACGCAAAGCCTGCTGGACGATGCCGTCCGCGATCCAGGCACCGGAGCCTTCCTCGTCCTTGTCCTCCGGGATGCCGAACAGGATCACCGACTTGACGCCGAGCCGGACGAGCTCCTCGCACTCGCGGACGACGCCCTCGACGGTATGCCGGCGAAGCGCGGGGAGCCGGTCGTTCGGCAACGCCTCGGGCGCGACGAAGAGCGGAAAGACGAGGTCGTCGAGCGACAGCGTCGTCTCGCGCACGAGATCACGGAGCGCCGCCGTCCGCCGGAGCCGCCGGAGCCGTGCAACGGGAAACGAGCTCACGTCGCCCATCGTCGCACAGCCGTGACGCCAGAGGTCACTGGCGGGCGGCCGACGGCGGCTCGACGAGCTCGACCTCGACCGGGACGGGCTTGCCCGACCAGGGCTCCAGCGTCAGGCGGCCGCCGAAGAACTCCCACACCGCGCGGCTCACGGCGAGCAGCGGCAGCGCGGTCAGTGCGCCGGCGAGCCCGTAGATCTCGGCCCCTGCGGCGAGCCCGAAGATCACGAGCAGCGGATGCAGCCGAAGCGCGCTGCCCATCACCTTGGGGACGACCACGTGACCCTCGAGCTGGTGGATCCCGAGGAAAAGCAGCGCCACCCAGACCGCCGACAGCGGATGCACGACGAGCGCGAAGATCAGCGGCGGGATCGCACCGAGCCACGGCCCGACGTACGGGATCACCTCGGTCAGTGCCACCCACCCCCCGAAGAGGAGCGCGTACTGCTGCCCATGCGGGAACAGGCCGAGCTCTGCGCGCAGCCAGAGACCGATGCCGGCGCTTGCGCCGATGATCAGGCTGAGCAGCGCCTGGCCACGCACGTACGAGACGCGCGCGCGCTCCATGCTGATCAGGAGC
>JANWKW010000134.1 GCA_025451135.1 Vulcanimicrobiia bacterium
CCCCCCCGCCCCCCCCCCCGCGTCCCCATCCCAACCCAACGCGATGCTGAACGCCGAGCTACGGGCGCGATTGGGAGGGCGACTCCTCGATGGGGGTCCCTTCTAAGCCGTTCTTCTTTCGTCGTTCTTTCCGCGTTCTTGGGGCGGGTTAGTACGGCGGTAGTTTCGGGTGGTGGTTGGGGAACGGCGGGGGATTGTATTTGGGGTTGGGGTGCAGGCGGAGGCTGGTCAGGGCGTCGTTTACGGCGGCTTCGAGTTGGGGGTCGTGGCCTTCGCGGACGAGCTTGGGGTCTTGCTGGACGGTGATGTCGGGGGAGACGCCGTGGCCTTCGACTTCCCACTGGCCGTGGAGGCCGCCGATGGCGATGCGGGGGGCTTGGACGTTGCCGCCGTCCATCAGGACCGGATAGCCGCCGATGCCGACAAGGCCGCCCCAGGTGCGGACGCCGACCAGCGGGCCGAGACCGGCTTTTTTGAAGAGCCAGGGGAGCGCGTCGCCGCCGGAGCCGGCATATTGGTTGATGACCATCACTTTGGGGCCGTAGATCGCGAGCGGCGGATCGAGGTATTCGGCGCCGTCGCGGGCTTTGAGGATGGCCTTCGGTTTGCGGGCCAGGAAGTCGATCACGTAGTCGGCGACCTGGCCGCCGTGGTTGTAGCGCTCGTCGATGATCACGCCTTGCTTGCCGACCTGCGCGAAGAAGTAGCGATTGAAGTTGGTGAATCCGCCGAACTCGGTATCGGGGAGATAGACGTAGCCGAGTTTGCCGCCGCTCAAGCGGTCGACCAGGCGACGGTTGTCTTCGATCCAGGCACGGTTGCGCAGGGCGGTCTCGCTGCGGACCGGCACGACCGTGACGGTATGCGCGCCGGTCCCGTCGGCGCGCGGGCCGACCGTCAGCGTGGTCTGCTTGCCGGCCGTCTCTTCGAAGTACGCCCAGACCTCGCGGTCGGCGCGGACCGAGCGGCCGTTGACGGCCAGCAGATAGTCGCCGACGTGCACGTCGACGCCCGGTTGGGTGAGCGGCGCGCTGAGGGTCGGATTCCAGTTCTCTCCGTCGTAGATCTTGGCGAACTTGAAGCGCCCGTCGTCGACCGCATAGTCGGCGCCGAGCATGCCGGTGCTGACGCTGCGCATGTTCGGATGCGTGCCGCTGCCGACCCAGAGGTGCCCGACCGAGAGATAGCTGATCATCTCGTGCGTCAAGTACGTGAAATCGTCGCGCGAGGCCAGGCCCGGCAGGAAGACCGCGAAGCGCTTCTCGGCGGCGCCGATGTCGAGACCGTGATAGCCCGGATCGTAGAAATAGTCGCGTTCGATGCGCCACGTGTCGCGATACATCTGCGCCCACTCTTCGTGCGGCACGATGTAGGCCTCCATCGAACCGGTATCGATGCCGCCCTCGCCGGGTTTGGCCGGTGCGTTGGTCGGCACGATCGACCAGTCGTCACCGCGCCCGAGCAGCATCTTCTTCCCGTCGAACGACGGCGTGAAGAACGAGAGGCCGCCGGCCATCGGGACTTCTTGGCGCGAGTCGGTATCGAACTTCCACAGCGTGAGCGGCGGCTGGTTCTGGTTCACGGTCGCGAGCGGGCCCTGCAACAGGAAGATCGTGCCCGGCGCGCCTGCGCTGAGCTGCACGAAGTTGGCCTCGCCGATCGGCAGCGCGACGATGCGTTGGAGGATCCCGTCGAAGTCGATCGGTCGCACAGCCGCTCTCGCTTCGGCCGGTTTGGCGGTCGCCTTTGGTTTCGGCGTCGCCGCTCCGTCGGGTTCGTCGGTGACGGGTTCCTCGGCGGTCTGCGGCGCGACCGGCGAGGCCGTCGTGTTCTGGAGCACCGCGACGTAGACACTGCTCGAGACCGGGTGCCCGTCGGCTTCCATATCCAAGCCGTAGGTCGTGAGGCCGACGTTGGTGCTGGCCAGGAAGTACAGGTACTTGCCGGATTTGTCGAACGCCGGCGAGCTGGCGTCGCTCAAGCCGTCGGTCACCTGATGCGTGACGCCGTCCTTGGTGTCGTAGACGAAGACGGCGCGCAAGAAGTTGGTCAGTTGCTTCGCGTAGGCGATGTACCGGCCATCGGGCGACCAGTTCGCGTCGAACGTGCCGCCGATGTTGCTGAAACTCTCGAACGGCTGGGCGTCGAACTTGACCGCTCGGGGATGCTCGCTCGCGACGTCGATGACGTACATGCCCAGATGCTTGTCGGCATAGGCGATCCGCTTGCTGTCCGGCGACCACTTCGGCGTGGCGTAGAACGAGGGCGAGGGCGACAGCGCGATCGCGCGGTCCGCATGCAGGCCGCGCTGATCCTTGATGTGGAGCTCGTACTCGCCGGTCGAATCCGAGAAGAACGCGATCGAACGGCCGTCCGGCGACCAGGCCGGGTCCCGCTCCATGACGCCGGAGCTGGCGGTGAGATTGCGGACGTCGCCGTGCTCGGCCGGGACGGTGAAGATGTCGCCGTGCGCTTCGAAGACGGCCCGGACGCCGGACGGCGAAAGACCCGCCGTCTGGATCTCGGGCCCGACGCTCTGCCAGTGCGGGCGCACGTCGGGGATGTCGCCGGCGACCGTGATCGGGACGTTCGTATCGGCGCCGCTGGCCGGATCGTAGACGTGGATCGCGTCGAAGAGCGAATAGACGATCGAGCCGTCGTTGGCCGAGGCCGACATGATATCGAAGCCGCGCGGCTGGAGCAGACGCCGGACTCGTCCCGTCTGCGTGTCGTAGGCGAAGAGCGTGTACGCCCCATCGCGATCCGAGACGAAATAGACGGTCGAGCCGATCCACATCGGATACCGGTCGTTGGAGTTCTTGCGCGGGATCTCGACGACGGACGAGTCCGCCATGTTCGCGATCCA
Organism: Vulcanimicrobiia bacterium; assembly: GCA_025451135.1. Lineage (GTDB taxonomy): Bacteria > Vulcanimicrobiota > Vulcanimicrobiia > Vulcanimicrobiales > Vulcanimicrobiaceae > JALYSX01. The sequence continues at coordinate 2,867 of JANWKW010000134.1, forward strand.
GACCGGGGTGGTCTGACCGCCGCGATAGCCCTGCCAGAACGGCTCCCACTGGCCGTTCGGCGTGTAGGCGAAGTGCGTGCCGTCGGGCGAATACGAACCGGTCTGCGCGTCGGGCAACGGGAGCCTGGCGGCGACGCCGCCGGCAGCGGCGATCGTGAAGAGCTGGGCTGCGTCGTTCCCGCTCTCGCGGCCCGACCGGAAGACGATCCGCGAACCGTCGCGCGTCCAGCCGACCACCGAATCGCCGGCGGGATGGAAGGTCAGACGCTTGGGCTGACCGCCGGTCGCCGGCACGGTGTAGACGTCGACGTTGCCGTTGTAGTTCGCGCTGAACGCGATCGTCGACCCGTCCGGCGAGAAGTACGGCGCACCGGCCAATCCGAACCCGGTGACGACGCGGTTGGCCGCCCCGCCGGTCCGCGGCACGGTCCAGATATCCCCGCCGTAGACGAAGGCGATCCGGGTGCTGCTGATGGTCGGGGTCTGGAAGATCAGGGGCGACGCGAGGGCCGCCGAGGCGCCCAGGCCGAGGAACAGAACGCAGGCGAAAGCCGCCGTACTAAAACGCTTCACCCCTCCAGAATACAGCGAAACGGCGGGGGTTCCCCGCCGTTTCGCTTGTCAATGCCGCACGTTGACACTTTTAGTGCGGCGCCGACCGTGGATGCTACATCTGCATCCGGGAGACTTCGGTGTAGGCGTCCATCAGCTTGTTGCGCACGGCCAGCGTGAACGACATGGCGAGGTTGGCCTCTTCCACCGAGGTGACGACTTTGTTGAGGTCGTTGGTCTTGCCGCTCGCGAGATCGCGCGAGAGCTGGTCCGAGGTCGACATCTTGTCGTTGGTGTCGTCCAGGAACGACTTGACCGAGTCCCGGAACGACGGGGTCGCGCCGGTACCGGTCACGCCCCCGACGGCGTCCGGGGAATCCGAGGGGATCGCTTCCGTGCGCGGGCCGACCGAGGCGCTGTCCGGAGCGAACGTTCCGGAGAGCACGTTGCGCATCGCGTCGTTGTACGCGGAGTTGATATCCAAGACTCGTTCCTATTCCTAGCTTCTGAGCAGGTTCAGGGCGGCGTTGCCCATGGCGCGGGTCTCTTGGATGGCCGAGACGTTGGCTTCGTAGGCGCGCGAAGCCGACATCATGTCGACCATCTCTTTGACGACTTCGACGTTGGGATAGTGCACGTAGCCGCGCGGGTCGGCGTCGGGATTGCCCGGATCGAAGACCAGGCGATCCGGCGAGGTATCCTGCGCGATGCCGACCGCTTCGACGCCCGCCGTCGACGATCCGGAACCGGTCGCGTCGGGCGAGAAAGCGTCGACGCCGTCCGGGCTTTGCGTCGGATCGTCCTTCTGCGCGAAGACCACGAGCTGGCGCTTGAACGGGCCGCCGCCCGGGGTGCGGGTGGTGTTCGCGTTCGCGATGTTGTTCGCGATCACGTCCATCTGCATGCGCTCGGCCGACAGGCCGGACGCGCTGATCTCGATGCTGTCGTACATGCCGGCCATTATTTGGTCTGCTCCGTGATCGCTTCGCGCAGGCGCCCGAACTGGGTCTGCATCAGCTGCGCCATGGTCTGCTGGTAGGCGGAGTTGGACGACAGCTCGGCCATCTCGCGATCGACGTCGACGTTGCTGCCGTCGGGGCGCATCTTCATCGTGTCGTCGGTCTGGGGCTGCGGATCGAACGGCACCGGCGCGGCGGCCTGACCGGTCGCGAACTGGCGATCGTCGTCGCTGATCATCGGCAGGCTGTCGGAATCCGCCGGCGTGCCGTCGACGGCATCGGCCAAGGCTTCTTTGAACGACACCTGCGACCGGTGGAAACCGGGCGTGTTGGCGTTGGCGATGTTGTTCGCGATCTGCCGATTCTGCATGGCCGCGCCCGTCAGGGCGTTGCCTAGCGTATCGATGGTCGATCCGAACTCGAGGCCGTTGATGTCAGGCATTCCCTCAGGGTATCGGCCCGCGGACGGCATTTTTGAGGCGGAGCCGCCGCTCGGCGGCTTTAAGTACCCGCGAACTGCCGCGCGTGGAGGGCCGCATAGGCGCCGTGGCGGGCGAGCAGCTCCTCGTTGGTCCCGGTCTCGAGAATGCGCCCGCCCTCGACGTAGAAGATCCGGTTGGCGCGCCGGATGGTGGAGAGGCGATGGGCGATGATGAGGGTCGTCCGGCCGGGGAGCAGGCGGTCGAGCGCCTGCTCGATGAGCACCTCGCTGTGGCTGTCCAGTGCCGAGGTGGCCTCGTCGAGGATCAGGATGCGGGGGTCCCGTAGGATGGCGCGGGCGATCGCGATGCGCTGTCGCTCGCCGCCCGAGAGCCGGACGCCCCGCTCGCCGACCTCGGTCGCATAGCCCTCGGGGAACTCCGAGACGAACTGGTCGGCGTTGGCCTCGCGGGCGGCCGCCCGGACCTCGTCGTCGGTCGCCTCGAGCCGGCCGTAGCGGATGTTCTCCGCGATCGAGGCCCGGAAGAGCTGCGGGTCCTGCGGCACGATCGCGATCGCCGCCCGGAGGTCGGCCAGCCGCAGATCGGCGACGTCGACATCGTCGATCAGGACGCGGCCGCTCTCGGGCAGGTAGAAGCCGGGGACGAGATTGACGATGGTGGTCTTGCCGGCGCCGCTCGGCCCGACGAGCGCCACGATCTCGCCGGCCTCGACCGTCGCGTTCACGTCGTTGAGGGCCGGCGGCTCGTCCGGGGCGTAGCGAAGGACGACGTGGTCGAACGTGATCTTGCCGGCGACGCGCCTGGGCGCGGCCGCATCGCGCCGTTCGAGGTCTTCGATCGGGAGGTCGAGTATTTCCAGCACCCGTCCGGCGCCGACCAGCGCCTTATTGATCTCGCCGAAGAACGCCGCCAGCCGGTTGATCGGATTCGCCAGGGTGACGAGGAGCAGCCAATACTGGAAGACCGTGCCGTTGTTGAGCCTGCCGACCAGGACTTCGCGGATCGAGAGCCAGATGATGACGGCCACCGCGCTGAGCATGATCGTCGACACGACCAGCGGCTGCGTGGCGACGAACTGCGTGAGCTTGAGGTACGCGCCGAAGAAATCTTCGTTGCGATTGCGGAAACGCGCGACCTCGTAGTCCTCGCGGCCGAACGCCTTGACGACGCGTTGCCCCTGCAGGACCTCGGTCAAGTTGGCGGACAGGTCCGCGATGCGCGCCTGCGTGCGTTTGGTCGAGTTGGTGATCAGGACCTGGAAGCGCGAGACGACGAACGACACCGCCGGCGTCACGACGAAGAGCGAGAGCGTCAGGAACCAATCCAGCCAGATCATCACCGCCAGCGACGATACGAACGTCACCACGGCCACGACCATCTGCGGCAGCGAGATCGAGACCGCATCCGTCATCAGCTGCAGATCGGCGCTGAATCTCGAGATGAGTTCGCCCGGACGCCAACGGTCGAAGTCGCCGATCCGGAGATTGAGCACCCGCTCGAACAGATCGATGCGCAGTCGCTTGATCAGGTGCTGACCGCACCAGGCCGTCAGGTAGGTCTGGAAGTAGGTGGCCACGTTGACCGTGATCAGCGAGACCCAGATCGCCAAGATCGCCAGGTACAGCACCCGCAGATCCGGGTGGGGAACGAGAACGCGGTTGACGATCTGGCTGAACGCCGCCGGTGGGACGACGTTGAGCACGCCCGCGAGCGTGCCCAGGAGCATCGCAACGACGATCTGGGGAAGATACGGGCGGGCCTCGCGCCGGATGCGGGCCAGGACTTCCTTACGCTCCATCAAGGTCGGGCCCTTACGCCGCCGGGGCGTGAAACCTCTTGTCGCCCGCCCGGTAGATGTGGACGAGGAGAGCCAAAGACATCATGGACTGCTACTTCCACTCCCACGTCCCCTCGGTCGCCCCGTGCGGCGACTGCGGAAAGCCGATCTGCGCGACCTGCCGCGACTCCGCCGGGCACTGCCCGTCCTGCCGCCTCGCCGCGAAGATGGAGACCGCCCAGGCGTCCCGCCAGCAGATCGGCGGCCAGGTCCCGCCGCGCCAGCATGCCGACTATCAGCAACAGCAGTACCGGCAGCAGTACCAGGCACCGCCGTCCGCGCCGACCATCCGGCAGACCGCGGTCGCGACCGCCGACGCCGTCGAATCGCGCGCTCTGGTCGCGCTCGGATACCCGCTGTTCCCGTTGGCCGCGATCGCGCTCGCCGACCGCAAGGCTTCGCCGGACCTGCGCAAGGGCGCTTGGCAGGCGCTCGGCTTCAACGCCGCCTTCACCGCGCTGTGGTTCGTCCTGGGCGCGATGCAGCAGCTCCCGCTCTTCCAGGGCTTCGCGGCCTCGCTTACCCTCGCGCTCCTGGTCCCGGCGTTCTTCGTCGGCAGCGTCTACTACGGCATCAAGACGTGGACGGGCGACTATCCGCGGATCCCGATCCTGAGCGACTGGATCGACGACCGCATCCCGGCGAAGTCGTAAGGTCATCGAACGGCGAAGGCGCGTCTCATGCAGAGCCTCGCCTTCTTCTTCCTGGCCCCGGTCCTGATCGCTACCCTCGGCGCGACCGCGGCAGATCCGCCGCGGCCCGCAGACGGAACGTACGTCTACGCGATCGTGGGGACGCCGGCGTTGACGTCCAGCACCGTCGTCGTACGGACGGACGGCGGCACCGTCTCGACGACCGAATCCGTCTCCGTCGCCGGAGCGCCGGTCGTGGCGACGACGCAATACGCGACCGACACCCTGCTGCCGACGCACTATCGCGTCGTCGAGGCCGGCACGACCACCGACGTCGCTTTCTCCGGGACCACCGCGACCGTCGCCAAGCCGCCGCTCACGTTTCGCGCGAATCCCGGCACCGATCTGCTGGCCGTCGGCGACGGCATGGTCGCCTACGTCGCGATGTTGCCGTCGGTCCTGGCGGCCCATCCCGGGCGGCCGGTGAGTCTGCTCGGTCTCAACGGCGGCAAGGTCGTGACGGTGCGGTCGGTGCCGCCGACGGAGGCGCGGCCCGCGGACGTGCCGGCGGCCGATATCGCCGGCGCGATCGAGGAGACCGAAAACGGCCTGACCTTCTCGTACTGGACGGATCCGCGGACGAATGCCGTCGCCGCGATCGACGTCGCGGGTTTGACGATCAGGTTACTTCGCTAAGTGCGCGCGGTAGCGCGTCAGGAAGGCGTGCGCTTCGACGTCGTGGTCGACGACCGGCTGAGGATACTCCGCCGTTCCGAAGAGCGGGAGTTCGGTCTGGCCCGCGAGGCTGCGGCGCGACGGTGGCGGCGCGTGGGCTAACTCATCCACCCATGCCTTGACGTACGCGCCGTCGGGATCGTAGCGCCGGCGCTGGCGCTCCGGATTGTAGATACGCGGATACTGCGCCATGTCGGCGCCGATACCGGCGATCCACTGCCAGTTGCCGTTGGCCAGCGCCAGATCGTCCTCGATCAGATAGCCGTCCCACTCGTCGCGCCCGATCCGCCAATCGACCCCGAGATCGAAGCACAGGAACGAGGCCGCCACCGCGCGCACGTGCGGATGCATCCAGCCGGTCGCGTGGAGTTGACGGATGCCCGCGTCCACCAGCGGATAGCCCGTCCGGCCCGAACGCCAC